>NZ_JAMYOA010000013.1:0-180023 GCF_040319515.1 Mesorhizobium sp. M0909 | reverse complement strand
TTTCACCGCCAATCGCGTTTGCCGTCTGGCCGATCCGCCGCATCAGTCGCGGCAGGTCGCGCACGATAGCGCTAAGCCCCATCAACACGATCTCGCTGCCGTCGAACAATAGCGCTAGGCCGAGCGCCTGCAAATTGCGGCCGCCGATGCCGACAAGCCGAACGTCGCGCCCGGTCATGCGCTTTAACGCCTGCACAAGATCGGCGCCAAGCAGGTCACCGGACTCCTCGCCGGCGACGACGGCTATCTTCAACGGCCGCTCATTCGGCATGCGCCGGCTCCGCAGCAGGCAGCCCGATCACGAACAGGCCGAGCGCATTGGCACGCCCGATGGTGGCGGGACCTTCGAGCACCAGCGAGCGGCCGGCTTCTACGGCAATGCCGGCCAGTCCGGCGGCATGCGCCGCCTCGACGGTCAGCGGGCCAATGGAGGGCAGATCGGCACGCAGTTCCTGACCGGGCTTGGCGCATTTGACCAGGACACCGCGCGTCCTGCCCGCCAGCCTGCCGTGCCCGCGCAATTCCCTTGTCCGCTCGAGCAGCCCGTCAGTCCCTTCGACGCCTTCCAGCGCAATGGCGCGGCCGCCGACCGCAACAGCCGCTTGGCCGATATCCAGCGCGCCGATGGCTTTTGCCGCCGCGTGCGCCGCCTCGATGTCGCGCCAGTCGGATTTGTGTGGCGCCGCCTTGGTCAGCAGGCCTTCGGCGGCGACCAGCTCCGGCACGATCTCGTGAGCGCCGACGACTTTGATGCCGCTGCGCTCGATCCTGCGCACGAACAATTTCAGCACCGTATCGTCTCCCCGGGTTACACCGACGAAGAGGCTGGGCAGCCAGGCGAGCAGGCCCAAATTGAGGCGCATGGCGCTCAGCCTGGGGCGGCGCGTGATATGACCCGCGGTTACGAGATGCGTAACGTGATGCCGCTTGAGGATCGGCAGCAGCGAGCCGACGTCTTCCAGCCTCAAGGTTGCCTGCTCATAGGGCTCGAAATCGGCTATGCGGTCGACCTCGCCCGCCGCCATCACGACGAAGGGCAATTTGCCTTGCCGGGCGAGCGCTCGGGCAATTTCGACCGGGAGGCTGCCGCCGCCGGCGATGATACCGACCTTGGCATCTGGCGCGAGATCAAGGCCCTTTCCGGCAGCCTCAATCTTCGTCATCTGCTCTCAGTCTTCATCATCGGCATCGTCGCCGTCGCCACCCTTGAGCGACGGCACGGCATAGTGCCGCTTGCCGCGACCGGCGATGAAATCGACGATCTTCATGGCAGTCGGCGACGAGGCGAACTCCGCCTTGGCGAATTCGATGTTTTCGCCGACGGTCCGGGAGCGATCGAAGATCGTCTTATAGGCTTTGCGCAGCAAATGGATCTCCGAACGTGGCAGGCCGGCGCGCTTCAGCCCAATGATGTTGAGGCCGCGAAGGCTGGCACGGTTGCCAACGGCGATGGCGTAGGGAATGACGTCGCCGACGATCGCCGAGCAGCCGCCGAGAAAGGCGTTATCGCCGATGCGGACAAACTGATGAACCGCGGTCAGGCCGCCGATGTAGACATTGTCACCGACTTCGCAATGCCCGCCTAACGTCGCTTGATTGGCGAAGGTGGCGTTCTTGCCGACCACGCAGTCATGGGCAATGTGGGCATAGGCAAGGAAATTGCCGTTGTCGCCGATCGTCGTCTCGCCGCGGCTGGAATCGGTGCCGACATGCATGGTGACGCCTTCGCGGATCGTGCAGTTCTCGCCGATCACCAGCGTGGTACGGCCGCCCTTGTGCTTGGTGTTCTGCGGTGGTCCACCCAGTATCGCCATCGGATAAACCTTGGTCGATGCACCGATGGTGGTCGCGCCAATCACCGAGACATGGCTGACCAGTTCGACGCGGTCGCCGATCACGGCATCGGGGCCGACGTGACAGAAGGGCCCGATGCGGGCGCCTTCGCCGATTTGGGCGCCTGCCTCGATGACCGACGATGGATGGATGACTGTCTGGATTTTCATTAGCATTCGTTTGTCAGCCGCTTGCGACCATCATCGCCGAGATCTCGGCTTCCGCCGCCTTGGCGCCATCGACGAGGGCCTCGCAAGCGAATTTGAGAAGATTGCCGCGTTTCTTGATTTTCTTCACATGAATTTTCAGCTGGTCGCCTGGAACGACCGGCTTGCGGAACTTGGCATTGTCGATGGTCAGGAAATAAACCAGCGACGGCTTTTCCGTACCAAGGCTGCGGATGCAGATGGCGCCGGCCGTCTGCGCCATCGCCTCGATGATCAGTACGCCGGGCATGACCGGCTGGTCGGGGAAATGACCTTGGAAATGCGGCTCGTTTATGGTGACGTTCTTGATGCCGATTGCGGATTCGTCGCCATCTATGTCGACAATACGGTCGATCATCAAGAACGGATAGCGGTGCGGCAGGAGCTTCATCAGCCGCATTATGTCAACCGCTTCGAGCGTCGCCGCTGCGATGTCAGCCATTTCCCCCCTCACCCTGTTTGCGCGTCCGTGCAAGTCTGCGCAAGGCCGCTATCTCGCGCATAGCTTCCGCCATCGGCTGCGCCGGATATCCTCCCCAAATCTCACCGGCAGGCACATTGCTCATAAACCCGCTTCTTGCCGCAAGCTTGGCGCCGGACCCTATGGTCAAATGATCCGCAAGGCCGACGCCGCCACCCATGGTGACGTTGTCGCCTACCGTCACAGAACCGGAAATACCCGAAAGCCCGGCTATTATGCAATTGCGGCCGATGCGAACGTTGTGCGCGATCTGCACCAGATTGTCGATCTTGGTACCCTGGCCGATGATCGTGTCGGACATGGCGCCGCGATCGACGGTCGTATTCGACCCGATCTCGACGTCGTCCTGGATGATGACGCGGCCGATCTGCGGAACCCGCTCCGGACCCTTGGCGCCGGCCACGAAGCCGAAGCCATCCTGGCCGATCCTGGCGCCGCCATGAATGATGACGCGATTGCCGATCAATGCATATTGCACGCTGGCGCCTGGACCGACATAGCCGTCGCGGCCAATCTGGGAGGAAGGACCGATAACCGCATAAGGGGCAATGACGGTTCCGCTGCCGATGTCAGCGCGCGGTCCGATGACCGCGCCCGCTTCGATGATCGCACCGGGCTCGACATGGGCGGTCGCATCGATATGGGCGTGCGGCGAGATACCGGTTTCGCCGGTCATCGGCCCAGGCGTTGCAGCCGCCGGGAAAAGCAGGCGCCCGACCATTGCGAAAGCCTGCTGCGGGCGCGGATGCACCAGAACCGCGATGCCCGCCGGCGCCTTGGCGGCAAATTCGGCAGGGCAGAGAACCGCTGCCGCCCGCAGTGACTGCATCAGGGCGAAATTGCGCCTGCCATCGACGAAGACAAGGGCGTTCTCGCCGCCTTCGTTGGCGGGAGCCAGAGCGTCGATCGAAACATCGGAGAGAGCGGAATCGACAAGCATCGAGCCGGTCAGATTCGCGACTTCGCCGGCCGTATACCGGCGTGAGGGCGCGAAGAACACCGGATCGGTCATTCCAGAAGCAATATCCAGCTAGCGCATGACCCCGAAATCGGAAATCGATCCTCGGAAAGGATCATGCGCAAATCAAGTTGCTACAACGTTCTTTGAGCGTCCGATAGGACGCACTGCGCTGTAGTGTCGGATCACTGACATCCCGATCCAAACGAGCCGGAAGCATCGTTACCCGCACATCAGAAGCGGGTCGATATGCCGAAGTTGAATTCCTGCACGTCGTCGGTCTTTTCCTTCTTGACCGGGATCGCATAGTCGATGCGGATCGGGCCGAAAGGCGATGCCCACATCAAGCCGACGCCGACAGAAGCGCGCCATTCCATGCCGGTCGTCGACTGATTGACGAGGTTGGAGGCAATCTTGCTGCCGTAGAGCGTTGCCGCATCGGCGAATACCGCGCCGCGCAAACCGAAGCTTTCCGGGATGACCGGCAGCGGGAACTGCGCTTCCGCCGAGGCATTGAAGTAAGTGGTGCCGCCGAGATGGTCATTGCTGTTGTCCGAGGCAACCGGACCGATGCCGCCATATTCGAAACCGCGGATCATGCGATCGCTGCTCTGGAAATGGTCGAAGACACGCAGGTCGCCGCTGCCATATCCCTGGACATGGCCGGCACCGCCAGAAATGAGGCCTACCAGATCCAATTGTTCGGACAACGTCTGATAAATGCTGCCGCGCGCTGTCACCTTGATGAACTTGGCGTCGCCGCCCAAGCCAGCCACTTCCGTGCCGACGTTGGCAAAAATGCCTTCATGGGGATTCTTCATGTCGTCAATAGTATTGTAAACTAGGCCGAGACTAACCGACGATTTGAGCCACGGACTCTCTTCGACACCGTTTATAATCGCCTGGGAGACATCGCAGGTGGCAGGGTCGCAGTTCTCGTCGAACTCATACTTCTCCTGAGCGATATTATACGCGAGCTGAGTCGAGATGTTGTCGGTAATCGGCAGACCGAAGCGCACTGTCGCGCCCGTCGTGTCGCTATCGTAATGGTCATAGTTTCGAGTCTGCTTGTAGATGTCGAATCCGGCAGCGATACGGCGACCAAGGAAGTACGGTTCGGTAAACGAGAAGCTGTAGTCGCGCGAGTTCTTGCCGCCGCCAGCCGCCACCTTGATGAATTGGCCGCGGCCGAGGAAGTTGCGCTCACTGATTGAACCTTCGACGGACGGACCAGCCGTCTCGCCACCAGTCGAATAACCGGCACCGACCGAGAACTCACCGGTCGATTTCTCGACCACGTCGACCACCAGTACGACTTGATCAGGCTCAGAGCCCGGAACGGTGGAAATCTCGACTTTCTCGAAATAATCAAGCGCTTCCAGCCGCCTCTTCGCGCGCTGGATGAGAACCTGATTGAAAGCGTCGCCTTCGCTGACATCGAACTCGCGGCGAATGACGTAGTCGCGAGTCCGATCGTTGCCGCGGATCTCGATGCGCTCGATATAGGCCTTGGTGCCCTGGTCGATCGTATAAACGACAGAGATGGTGTGGTTTTCGAAGTTGCGGTCACCGCGCGGCGTCACCTGGGCAAAGGCATAACCAGAACCGGCGACCTTTTCGGTCAGCGCGATGATCGTGTCCTCGACATCCTTGGCGTTATAGACATCGCCCTTGTGGGTCTCGACCACCGATTCAAGCGACTTGCTGTCGACCTCGGGGATCGTGCTTTCGACGCTGACGTCCCCGAACGTATACCGCTCGCCCTCCTGCACCGTGATGGTAACGGTGTATTTGTTGGTTGTGTCGTCGAGTTCGCCGACAGCCGAGACGACCTGGAAGTCGGCATAGCCGTGATTGTAATAGAAGCGGCGCAGCAGCTCCTGGTCGGCGCGCAGCTTGTCCTCGTCATAAACATCGTCGCGCAGCACGAACGACAGGAAGGACGAGCGCTTGGTGGAGATGATGTCCGACAGACGGCGGCTCGAATAGGCGCTGTTGCCGACGAAATTGATCGCCGCAATCTGGGTGCGGCCGCCTTCGTTGATGTTGAAGACCACGTTTACCCGGTTGTCGCCGAGATCCATGATCTGGGTGGTCACGGCGGCATCGTCGCGGCCGATACGCCGGTATGCGGCCTTGACCGCCTCGACATCGGCGTCGAGCTGTTGTTGCGAGAAGGTGCCGCGCGGCTTCAATTGCACCGCGGCTGCAAGCGCGTTGTCCTTGAGCTTCTTGTTGCCCTGGAACAGCACCTGGTTGACGACCTGGTATTCGGAAACCTTGATGACCAGCGTCGATCCGACCTGGTTGATCTGCACGTCCGAAAACAGCCCGGTGCCAAACAGCGCCTTGACCGCATCATCGATGTCGGAGCTGGAAAACGCCTTGCCGGGCTTGATTGTCACGTAATTGCGGATGGTGTCCGCGTCGACACGCTGATTGCCGGTGACTTCGACTCTGGAGACGACAGCCGCCTCGGCGGCCGATGTGGCAACGAACTGCACTGCGAGCGCGCCTGGTACAACCAGAGCAGCGGACATAGCCACCGCGGACGCGGCGCTCAGAAACTTGGATGCTGCCTTCATCGGGCTTTTGTACCTTTTCTCGAAGTCCCCACGGCGAGAAAACCGGACGTGCGGTAATTTCCCCTACCGTATTAACCGGATTTTCCCTACACGCAAGGCTTCTGGTTAATTTGTATTTACTTAACCCTGTGGCGTGGCTTTCGCGTCACGCATATCCCCACGCATGGTAAACGGCGTCTCAACATTGGTCGCGCTGAAGCCAAATTTCTTCATGATTTCAGCACCCAAACAGATCGTTCCAGAAAACAAAACCCATGAAGCCGAGCACCAGGATGAGGCCGCTCCGATAAGCCATTTCCATCATCCGTTCGGACACCGGCCGTCGGATGACAGCTTCCACGCCGTAGAACAGAAGATGCCCTCCGTCGAGGGGGGGAATCGGCAGAAGATTGAGAATTCCTATCCCGACTGACAGATATGCAACAAGCTGGACGAGCAATTCGAAGCCGAGCTTTGCCGCCTGGCCCGACATCTTGGCGATCTTGATGGGCCCGCCCAGCTGGCACTTGTCCTCGCGGCCAACAACGAAACGCTGCAGGAACTGGCCGGTGCGCTGGATGACGTGTCCGGTTTCCTGGATGGCCGCCCCGACTGCCCCGGCCGGGCTGTAGGTGATCAGCCGCGGCTGGCCGAGTTCCTTGTTGTTGATGACGCCGATCACGGCCACCTGGGCTTTGTTGCCCAATGCGTCTTGTTGTTCCATCAAACGCGGCGTCGCCGTGACGGTGATTTCCTTGCCGCCGCGTAACATAACGAAGGTGATGCTGTCGCCGGCGCGGCCCGAAACCAGACGCTGGACGTCGGCAAAGGTCTCGACCTTGCTGCCGTCGACGCTGACGAATCGGTCACCGGGCATGATGCCGGCCGCCGCTGCCGGACTGCCTTCGGTGACTTCAGCCACCATCGGCTCGTATACCGGCCGACCATATATGGAAAACAGCACGGCAAAGACGGCGATCGTCAGCAGGAAGTTGAACAGCGGCCCCGCCACGACGGTCGCCGCCCGCTTCCAGATCGGCTGCGTGTGGAAGGCAACCTTGCGTTCGTCGTCGCTCAGCGCCTCGACCTCCTCCGAGCTGGGCTGGCTCGACGTCGCGTTCATATCGCCGACGAACTTGACGTAGCCGCCGAGCGGTATGGCGCAAAGCTTCCAGCGGGTGCCGCGGCTGTCGTTGAAGCCGATGATCTCAGGGCCGAAACCGATCGAAAAGGCTTTTGCGCCGATACCGCACCAGCGGCCGACGAGGTAATGGCCCATTTCGTGGACGAACACGACCACGGTCAGCACGAACAGGAAAGGCACCAGCGTGCCGAGGACAAGGCCGTCCGTGCTGAAAACCGCGTGAAGAATCTCGTTCAATTCATGCCCTCAAATTCATCCACGGCGCAGATCACGCCGCGACTGTGACATCAATCCAGGCGAATCCATGACGCAGCCCCGCGCCGGCCCACCGACGATGCCGTTCAAACCGGAAACAGCCCCTGTGCCGGATGGTCGGCGGTCGCGGAAATCCAGCCGATGACGTATAGGGCGAAAGCCGCCGCGACAAGCCCATCGACCCGATCCATGATGCCGCCATGGCCGGGTATCAGCGTGCCGGAATCTTTACGGCCGTGGCGTCGCTTGACCCATGATTCGAACAGGTCGCCGGCCTGCGCGACGATCGAAAGCACCAGTGCGACCACGCCAAGCACGGCGAGGTTGCCCGTTCCGGCTACTGCAGCCAGAAGCAGACCGGCCACTACGCCGCCGACCACCCCACCGAGCGCCCCGCTCCGCGTCTTGCCCGGCGAGATCGACGGCGCCAGCCTTGGGCCACCGACGGAGCGGCCGACGAAATAAGCAAAAATATCGGTTGCCCAAACCACGGCGAATAGGAACAGAATGGCCAGCAGCCCTGAATGGTCGCCATCACGCAAGAAGGCCAGCGACAAGCCCGACACGGCCGCATAGGCAAGGCCGGATGCTTCCCACGGTCCTGCCTTGCGCATCGACGCCGCGATGGCAGTGACAGCAACCAGAGCCGCCACGAGCGGCAGCAGCAAAGACGCAGGCAAGCCGGCGACGAGGGCACCAATAAAGACCACGATCAGCGCCTCGGGCAGAAAGCCGAGACCTGCCATAGCACCAGCACCTGCCGGGGCAACGGGGCGGCTCATCCGCGTCCACTCGTAGAAGATCACCGCCGCCATGGCAGCGCAAAGCAACCGGAAGGGCAGTCCGCCGAGCCAGGTCAGGCCAAGCGTCACGATGGCAAGCACGACGGCCGAAATGACCCGGAGTTGGAGGTTGCTCATTCCTCAGCCTGAGGCGACATCTTGGGCGGCAAGTCCGCCGAAGCGGCGCTCGCGGCCGGCGAAATCGCGTAGTGCATCGGACAGGTGCTCGCGACTGAAGTCGGGCCAGTAGCAAGGCAGGAAAACGAGTTCGCTATAGGCGGCCTGCCATAACAGGAAGTTCGACAGCCGAAGCTCGCCGCTGGTGCGGATGACCAGTTCCGGGTCCGGAATGCCCTCTGTATCGAGCGAGCTGGCAAAGGACTCGGCCGTGATCGCCTCGCTGTCGATCTCACCGCGCGCCACCGCTGTGGCGAGCTTGCGCGCGGTGCGCACGATCTCGTCGCGCCCGCCGTAATTGAAGGCAATGACCAGCGTCAGCGCTTCGTTGCGGAGAGTGAGCGTTTCGGCTTCCTCAAGCAGCCCCCTTATGTCGGGCTGCAGCCCTGCCCTGTCACCGATGACCCTGATCCGCACCCCACTCTGGTGCAGTTCGGCAAGGTCACGTCGGATGAAAAGCTTCAGCAGGCCCATGAGGTCGCTGACTTCAGATTTCGGTCGTGACCAGTTTTCCGACGAAAAAGCGTAGACGGTCAGGAAGGAGATGCCGAGGCCGGGGGCGGCGCGCACTGTCTTGCGCAGCGCCTCGACGCCGGCGCGGTGACCAGCCAGCCGAGGCAAGCCGCGCGCCTTGGCCCAGCGTCCGTTTCCGTCCATGATGATCGCGACATGCGCGGGCGTTGCCATGTTCTCACTTCCGGGCCAGCCGTGGCCAGACCCTAGACCTGCATGATTTCCGCTTCCTTGTCGGAAAGCAGGTGGTCGATGGTGCTGATTGTCTCGTCGGTCAGTTTCTGAACCTGGTCGGCCCGTTTGCGATGGTCGTCCTCACTGATGTCGCCGTCCTTTTCCGCCTTTTTCAGAAAGTCCATGCCGTCCCGGCGAACGTGTCGTGCGGCGACGCGGGCATTCTCGGCATAACCGTGCGAGATCTTGACCAGCTCCTTGCGGCGCTGTTCGTTGAGCTCGGGCAGCGGAATCCTGAGATTGGTACCGTCGACGATAGGATTGAACCCGAGATTGGCTTCACGGATGGCACGGTCGACCGCGCTGACCATCGACTTGTCCCAGACCGAAACCGAAATCATGCGCGGTTCCGGAACCGACACTGTTGCCACCTGGTTGATCGGCATGGTGGTGCCATAGGCCTGCACCTGGACGGCATCGAGCAGGTTGCTCGACGCGCGGCCGGTGCGCAGCGAAGCCAGATCATGCTTGAACGCGGCGATCGCCCCGTCCATGCGCCGTTTGAGATCGTCGTATTCGCCACTCATCATCGTCTCCTCGACCCGTTAACCCGGGTTCACTGCTTAGGGTAAGCCCTGTTCGAGCCTCATCCGCAACCGATCCCTTTCGGGTTCATGGTCCGGTCAATCATCTGCGACGACCGTGCAACGGCCGCCGCCCCTCAGGATATCGCCGAAACCACCCTTCTCGTGGATCGAATAGACGATTATCGGAATGTTGTTTTCGCGCGCAAGTGCAATCGCCGCCGTATCCATGATCGAAAGCCCGCGTTTGATGACTTCGTCATGGCTGATCCGCTCGAAACGTGTCGCGTGCGGGTCCTTCTTGGGATCAGCCGAATAGACACCATCGACCTGGGTGCCCTTGAACAGAGCATCGGCTCCGATCTCGGCGGCTCGAAGGGCCGCAGCCGAATCGGTGGTGAAGAACGGATTGCCGGTGCCGCCGGCGAAGATGACGACCTTGCCCTGGTTCATGTAGGCGGTCGCCTGTCGCTGCGAAAAACTTTCGCAAAGCTCGGGCATGGCGATCGCCGACAGCACAACGGCGTCGACGCCGATCTTGTTGAGCGAGGTGCGCAGCGCCAGCGAATTGATAACGGTGGCAAGCATGCCCATATGGTCGCCGGTGACGCGGTCTCCGCCCTTCGAGGCAACCGCGACGCCACGGAAGATGTTGCCGCCGCCTATGACGACACCGACTTCGATGCCCAATGCCCGGGCCTCAGCGATGTCGGCGGCGATGCGGTCGACCACCGATACGTCGATTCCGAAATGCTGCTCGCCCATCAACGCTTCGCCCGATGCTTTCAGCAAAACACGTCGGTAGAGGGGCTTCACCGTCATCTGGTCCTCGTCATCGTGCGTGTGACGCGTTTCGGTGCGCCCCGAAACACTGGGCGTTCCGATACACGAAGGGCGCCACGATGTCACGCGGCGCCCGAGCCGGAAAACTCTCTTCCAGCTTCAGCTTACACGGCAAAAGCACCTTGCATGAACAGGTTCGGCATGTAGCCAGCCGGCTTGTCACCGACTGTCTGACCTCCGGTAAGGCCACCCTATATTTCCGCGCCGAAGAACGAATACGAAAAAGGGTGTGAATGACCGGCTCACCGCATCGAGCCGTGCCCGAACGTCCTGCGCAATGTCGAAATCGAGCGCGGCGAGGTCGTCCTTGAGTTGATCCTACACCGCGCAAGAAATCGGCCGGGCATCCTCGCGGACACCCGGCCGAAAAAGCCTTTTAAACGAAATAGTTTACTTCTTGACCGCTGCCGCGACTTCCGCCGCGAAATCGGTCTCTTCCTTCTCGATGCCCTCACCGAGCGCGAAGCGCAGATAGGCAGCGATTTTGGCTGGCGCGCCGATCTCGCTTTCGGCATCCTTAAGCGCCTTCTCGACGGTGATGTCGGGATTGAGCACGAAAGCCTGCTTGAGCAGCACGACCTCTTCGTAGAACTTGCGCAAACGGCCCTCGACCATCTTCTCGATAATCGCTTCCGGCTTGCCGGACTGGCGTGCCTGGTCGGCGAAGATCGCCTTCTCGCGCTCCACCGCGGCCGGATCGAGCTCTTCGGAGGTCAAGGCCATCGGATTGGTGGCAGCGACATGCATGGCAACCTGACGGGCGAAGGCGTTCGCGGCATGCGCGTTGCCTGTCGTCTCGATGGCCACCAGCACGCCGAGCTTGCCAAGGCCGTCGGCGACCGCATTGTGAACGTAGGTTGCGACAGCGCCGTGCTCGACGGTGAGCTTGGCCGAGCGGCGGAAGCCCAGATTCTCGCCGATGGTGCCGACGGCGTCCTTGATGGTCTCGGCGACCGACTTGCCCGAGCCCGGATAGGGACCAGCGGCAACGGCCTCGGTCTTGCCGCCATAGGCAAGCGCGACCTTCGCGACATTGGCGACGATCTCCTGGAACGCAGCATTGCGGGCAACGAAGTCCGTCTCGGAATTGACCTCGACGATCGCTGCCTCGCGGACGCCCGAATCGACGCCGATCAGGCCTTCGGCAGCGGTACGGCCGGCCTTCTTGTCGGCCTTGGAGATACCCTTCTTGCGCAGCCAGTCGATGGCTTCTTCCATGTTGCCGTTGGTCTCGTTCAACGCCGCCTTGCAGTCCATCATGCCCGCGCCGGTCAAGTCGCGGAGTTCTTTGACCTGTGCAGCCGAAATGCTCATTGTCGCCTCTTTGTCTAAATGCACTGACGCACCATCGATTTTCGATGATGCGCCTGGTGCCGGTAGCGCTTACCGCGCCAACATATTGGAAAGATGAAGGCCGTAGCCGGCCTTCGCTACTATGCTTCCGGGGTCTGGGCTGCCGGGCTCTCGGCGGCCGGGGTCTGCTCAAGCGCCGGCTCGACCGGAGCCTCGACCGATGCGCCGATATCGACACCGAGCGCGCCCTGCTGACGGGCGATGCCGTCGATAGCTGCCTTGGCGATCAGATCGCAATACAGCTGGATCGCGCGGGCCGCGTCGTCATTGCCGGGGATCGGGAAGTCGATCTTGTCCGGGTCGCAGTTGGAATCGATGATGGCAACGACCGGGATGCCGAGACGCTTGGCCTCGAGAATGGCGATCGCTTCCTTGTTGGTGTCGATCACGAACATCAAATCGGGCGTCGAACCCATATCCTTGATGCCGCCCAGCGCCTTGTCGAGCTTTTCACGCTCGCGATCGAGGTTGAGGCGCTCCTTCTTGGTTAGGCCCTGAGCCTCGCCGGCCAACATCTCGTCGAGCTTGCGCAGGCGCTGGATGGAATTCGAGATCGTCTTCCAGTTGGTCAGCATGCCGCCGAGCCAGCGCGAATTGACATAGTACTGGGCCGAGCGCTGCGCGGCATCGGCGACAATGTCGGAGGCCTGGCGCTTGGTGCCGACGAACAGCACGCGGCCGCCCTTGGCAACAGTGTCGGAAACCTGCTTCAGCGCCTGGTGCAGCAGAGGCACCGTCTGCGAGAGGTCGATGATGTGGATGTTGTTGCGGGCGCCGTAGATATAGGGCGCCATTTTCGGGTTCCAGCGGTGGGTCTGGTGGCCGAAGTGAATGCCAGCTTCCAATAGCTGGCGCATGCTGAAATCAGGCAGAGCCATTCTTATTTCCTTTCCGGTTAGCCTCCACGGACACAGGCATTTTTGGACTTTGTCCTCAAACGCCACCGGAGGTTTCAGCCGGATTTCTCCCGGGCAGACACCAAAGTCCGTGTGTGGAATGAGCGCGCATATAGAGGGGAAGCACGACAAACGCAAGCGCTGTGGCGTCTTGCGGCTCAGCGTGCGGCGATCAGCGCACCGGTGTCATTGTCGCATCTTCCCCTTCGGCACCCGCACACGCCGGAAAACAGCGACGATCTCCTCGCGGCTGCATTCGATGGCGCCTAACCGCACCGCGCGGTCACGCTCCAGCCCGGTTATGTCATAATGCGGCGCCGATGTCTTGGGCGGCCCTTGATAGGACGAGCGCTTGACGCCGAGCTGCGCGGCGAAGCGATGCAGCTCGTCAGTATCGTCTGCCAGCAGATGACACCAGCGGTGGCCGACCCATTTCCAGATCGCCGCATCGACATAGACCGCCATGAGGTTTGCCGCACTCCTTCATCTTGCGCCGACCAGCACGCCGCTAACGATGATAGAAGGGATTGGCATAGAAAATGAAGGCGCCGCCGGCCTCGAGTTGCGTCATCGTCCTGGTGACGGTCTCTTGCATCCGGTCGTGCAGTTCGGCGAGTGCCTCCTCGACGGAGCCTTGATAGGCGTGCAAGCCTAGCGGCTCCGGTACCCGAACATAGGCGCGGCGTGGGCCTGCCGGCTGCGGCACGAAACGGTTGATCGTATCGCGCAGCGTACCATTGCAATAGTCGTTGCGGATCCGCTTCAAATGTTCGGCGATCTCCTCCTGCGTGATGCGCGGATTGGTTGAGGCCCACGGCCCGACACGCTGCAGGCGCTGGATCGTATCTGCCAGCGTTCGGACCTGCGCCTGGTTTTCGGTGCCATCCGTGTTTTCCCGCAGCCGGCGCCGCGACCGGCGCAAAAGCTCGGCAGTGTCGAGCGTGTCGGCGTCGACCGAGACAAGTTCAGCAAGGCGACGGCCGAGTTCCGCGAGCAGGTCCTTTTGACGTGCGTCATACGAAACCCGCTCATCTGACCGCAGGCCATACGCAGCCTCATCGCGCGACAGCAACGTCGCATAGATATGATGGATGCGCTCCGGCAGCGTATTGCCGGCACGGCGTTCGATCTTCAGGCTTTGCTCGACATAGGCGCATTCCTTTGCCAGCGCTGCCTCGACATTCCCCGTGAAAACGAGCTTCCAGATCACGGGCGCGATCCAAACCTTGAAATCCGGATCCATCAGGCGGCCGCGCTTCAGCGCCTCGAACCCCATCTCGACCGCCCCCGGCAGCAGCGGAGCAATGATGTTGGCATGCCAGCCGACACCGCCTTCGGGATGCAGGAGCACGCCGTGCCCCTTCAGCGCCCAGGCCACCGAATGTTCCTTGGCGGCCGCGCTGTTGCGCGGGATTTGCGCGATCAGATTGTTGGCCAACCAGAATTTCTGCATCAGCCGGCCAAGCCCGTTGACGACGCCGTGCGTGGCCCAGGATGCCGTCAGCGGGCTTACCCGCGAGACGACCTCCTTGTCGATCATCCAGTCGGTAAAGAATTCGGGATGGTTGGGCGTGATGAACGTCGCCTTGCCCGCACCGCAACAAGCCTTCAGCCTTTGCCGGTCATCCTCTGGAAAATAGATGTGGCGGACATTGGCGACGCCGCGCAAACCGGCCAGACAGTTGAACGGCAACAGGTCGCGAAAGCCTGGAATGCCGTGCAGCATGACAATTCGGTTGACGAACGTCATGGCCTTGATCAGCGTCGCATTGGGCCGCGGCGCCACAAAAACGTCGATCCTGCTCAACCTGCTCCCCCACGGCGCTTACCGTCGTTAGACGATGATGGGCAATTGCGGCATGCTCAAGTCGATACGACACGCCCGCAAGATCAAGCGCTACTATCCCGGATAGCGGCCGGCGGCTTGTCGTTGGTTCCAGCCTATTTCGACGGGCAGGTCTTTGGCTGATCGAACAGCGACAGATTGACCAGTTTGCCGGTCATCGAGAACTCGCCATAGTCCATGACGAGATCGCGCGTGATGCCGTTCTTGTGCAGCTTGAAGCTGATCCGGTATTCCGGCACCTCCTCGCCGCCTTTGTCGGCATCATCGAAATAGGCGATGTCGACCGGCCAGTATTTGTCGGTGGCGAGCTTGGCCAGCGCCGGCGCTTCCGGATCGGCGTTGTCGGCATCGGCTTGCTTGCCGACGACGACGGTGGTGGTCACCACCTTGTTGGCATCCTCAGAGCCGTCGAACAGGTTGGTTTCGTAGAAGCGCTCACCCTTTTCCGCCTTGCCGATCATTTCGACCATTTGCTGGGTCGGGAACTGGGTCGGCGCGAGTTCCAGGCTGTTCTTCTCGGGCTTGTCGATATCGACCTTGAGACCGTTGGCCTCCTTCGTTGCGGTACCCTTGACCTCCTTGTCGAGGTTCTGGTCGACAAAGGATTTGTTCACGAAGGAGAAGGTCTTGCCCTCGGCGTCCTCGAAGGTGGTCATCTGCTGGTCGGTCAGCCTGGTGTTGTCGCTGGTTACGATCTGGGTCACCAAACGGAACTTTACCGTATAGCCCTCGCAAGGCGAGCCGTTGAACTCGTAGACCATGCGGCCGGTGATGCCGGTGATGCCGGAGCGGTCGGAGGCTTTGTCGAGTGAAATGTCGTAAACCGCGCGATGCGCCTGCAGCGCCGGCACCGCAAAAGCGGGAGCCGCCCAGGAAGCCGCTGTCAAGAGAACGGCGTTGAATACGAGGCGCGTTGCGCGCATGGGGTGCTCCGATCATCGCGGCTAATGGCAGGCCGCATGGAAAGATGGTCCAGCTTAAAAAAAGTCGTGGCGGAAGCGAGGCAAAAATAGCAATTTCGGCCCGGCCTGCGCGGCACCTTCAAGCAATAGGGAAATAGCATGAGCGAAACAATCGAAAAGCGGCTAAGCGATCTCGGCGTGTCGCTGCCGGCCGCCGCCGCGCCCGCCGCCAATTACGTGCCCTATTGCAGGACCGGCAATCTGCTGTTCACCGCCGGGCAGTTGCCGCTCAAGGACGGCAAGCTCCAGGCGAGCGGACTGCTTGGCAGCGATGTCGACACCGCGACCGGCAAGGAAGCCGCAAAATACTGTGCGATCAACATATTGGCGCAAGCCCAGGCAGCACTTGGCGATCTCGAGAAAATCCGTCGCTTGGTGAAGATCACCGTCTTCGTCGCCTCGGCACCGGACTTTGTCGAACAGCATCTGGTTGCCAACGGCGCCTCGGATTTTCTCGCCGCGGTGCTCGGCGATCGCGGCACGCACGCTCGCTCCGCCGTCGGCACCGCCTCCCTGCCGCTTAATGCCGCAGTGGAAATCGAAGCGATCTTCGAAGTCGAATGACCGGGACTGCAACCATGACCGATCTTTCCTGGCTGACCGCCCGGCCCGTTGCCCATCGCGGCCTCCACGACATGAACAAGACGCGCTGGGAGAACACCCTTTCCGCCTTCGCCGCGGCGGCCGAGCGCGGCTACGCGATCGAATGCGACGTGCACCTGTCTTCCGACGGCGTCCCCGTCATCATCCACGATGGCGATCTGCGGCGGCTGACCGGCGAAAACGGCTTCGTCTGGCAGCGTACGGCTGCCGAGATCACCGCGCTGAAGGTCGGCGGCACCGCTGACCATCTGCCGACGCTGCAGCAGGCGCTTGATCTGGTCGACGGCCGTGTGCCGATGGTTGTCGAGCTGAAAGGAGCTGCCGGGCACGACGAAGGCCTGGTCAAAAGCGTCGGCAAGATGCTCAAGCAATACAACGGCAAGGCTGCGATCATGTCGTTCGACCATTGGCTGATCCGTGAGTTCCCGAAATATGCTCCCGGCATACCCGGCGGGTTGACCGCCTACGGCAACGACAACCACCTGATCGAGGCGCATTTCGCCATGCTGGCGCATGACATCGCCTTCACCTCCTACGCCGCCGGCGACCTGCCGAACCGGTTCGTCTCCTTCGTGCGAGAAAAACTCGGCATGCCGGTGATCACCTGGACCGTGCACGACCAGCCTGCCGTCGACCTGACCTTCAAATATGCCGACCAGATGACGTTCGAAGGATTCGAGCCAGATCTGGTGCGGCTTGCTTGAGCGGGCTTGTATGGGTCAGCAGCGAGCTTAAGTAAGCCTCATGGATCAAGGGGACGACTGCGAAAGACAAACGGCGAACGCGGAGCTGTCGATCCGCATCGCCGCGGGCATCGGGGCCTTTACCAGCGCTGAATGGGACAGCCTCGGCGGCACTACACAAGACGATGCAGAAAACGGCTACAACCCACTAGTTTCATTTGCTTTTTTGAGCGCGCTGGAAGATTCCGGCTGCGCTGTTCGGCGCACCGGCTGGCAAGGCCATCACCTGAGGCTGGAAACCGCCCGAGGCAAGCTGCTCGGGGCGGTCCCCTGCTATCTGAAGTCGCACAGCCAGGGCGAATATGTATTCGACCATGGCTGGTCGGACGCATTCGAACGCGCCGGCGGGCGCTACTACCCGAAGCTGCAATGCGCGGTGCCGTTCACGCCCGTCACCGGCCCTCGCCTGCTGGTCGGCAAGGGCGAGGACAGTCCCACCGTCAAGGCCGGTCTTGCGGCCGGCCTGAAGGCGGTGACGGATAAGCTCGGCGTGTCTTCCGCCCATGTCACCTTCGCGCCGGAGGACGATGTCCAGATATTGGCGGCGGCCGGTTTCCTGCATCGCACCGACCAGCAGTTTCACTTCTTCAACGAAGGTTTTTCGAGCTATGACGATTTTCTCGCGACGTTAGCGTCGCGCAAGCGCAAGGCAATGAAGAAAGAGCGGCGCGAGGCGCTCGCCGACGGCATCTCGATCGACTGGCTGACCGGCAAGGATCTGACCGAAAAGGCCTGGGACGACTTTTTCGCGTTCTACATGGATACCGGCAGCAGGAAGTGGGGCCGGCCTTACCTCAACCGCGATTTCTTCTCCCTAATCGGCGAGCGCATGGCCGACGACATCCTGCTGGTCATGGCCAAACGCAACGGACGCTACATAGCGGGCGCCATCAACTTCATCGGCTCAGACGCGCTCTACGGCCGCAACTGGGGCTGCATCGAGGACCACCCATTCCTGCATTTCGAAGTCTGCTACCATCAGGCAATCGATTTCGCCATCTCGCGCAAGCTGAAGGTGGTTGAAGCTGGTGCTCAGGGCGAGCACAAGCTGGCGCGCGGCTACCGGCCCGTGACGATGCATTCGGCGCACTATATCGCCCATCCAGGTCTGCGCAATGCAGTGGCCGACTACCTCCAGCGCGAGCGGCGCGAAGTCGAGCGGATGAGCGAATATCTGGAAGAGCACACCCCGTTCCGCAAGGACATGGCGGAGTAGGGTAGCGAGCCCAATCGCTCAGCCGTGCGAGCCCGCATGGCCGATGTCGATCGATCATCTTGCCCGCCCGGAACAGCTTCGCTACACGAGACAGCGAGCCAAGAACCGGAGCGCGCGCCATGGCCGAAGCAACCTACGACAGCAGCAACATCTTCGCCAAAATCCTGCGCGGAGAAATCCCTTCGCACCGCGTCTACGAGGATGAAGCGGTCATTGTCTTCATGGATGTGATGCCGCAAGGACAGGGTCACACGCTGGTGGTGCCGAAAGCGCCGTCGCGCAACCTGCTTGACGCGGATCCGGCGATGCTTGGCCCGCTCTTCGCTCACGTCCAGAAAGTTGCGCGGGCCGTAAAGAAGGCCTTCGATGCAGATGGCGTCACGGTTATGCAGTTCAACGAACCAGCTTCGGGGCAGACTGTCTTTCACCTTCACGTCCATGTCATTCCGCGCTTCGAGGGGATTCCCCTGAAACCGCACAGCGGACAGATGGAAAAGCCTGAAGTCCTGGCCCAGAACGCCGGCAAGATACGGATGGCGCTGGCAAGCTGAACCGGCGCAAACCGCTCCGGCGGGCCTTAACCGGAGGGTGTCACAAAAAAAGCCCCGTTTCCGGGGCTTTTTTACTGGCTGGTTCGTCAGTTCTTACGCGGCAGTTGCGGCACGAGACTGCGCTTGCCGCCGTCCTTACCTTTCGGTTCCGGCTTCTGCGCCACCGCCTTTTTCGCGGCGGGCTTCTTTGCCACCGCCTTCTTGGCCTTCGGCACGTCGTCCGGCTCTTCCTTCTTCGGCTTCACCGGCGCCTCGTCGGCGAGCGATTCGAGCTTCAGGCCGGTCTCGCCGGTTTCCTTCTTCTCGACGGTGACACGCACCGTGCCGCCCTTCTTGAGCTTGCCGAACAGCACCTCGTCGGCCAGCGGCTTCTTGATGTGCTCCTGGATGACACGGCCAAGCGGCCGGGCGCCCATGCGCTCGTCATAGCCCTTGTCGGCCAGCCATGCGATTGCATCCTGCGACAAATCGAAGGTCACGCCACGCTCGGAAAGCTGCGCTTCCAGCTGCATGACGAACTTTTGCACCACCTGATGGATGACCGGCACCGGCAGCGAGCCGAACGGAATGATCGCATCGAGACGATTGCGGAACTCCGGCGTGAACAGCCGGTTGATCGCCTCGACATCGTCGCCTTCGCGCTTGGTCGAACCGAAACCGATCGCCGCGCGCTGCGCATCGGATGCGCCCGCATTGGTGGTCATGATCAGGATGACATTGCGGAAGTCGATCTGCTTGCCGTTATGGTCGGTCAGCTTGCCGTGGTCCATGACCTGCAACAGGATGTTGAACAGGTCCGGATGCGCCTTCTCGACTTCGTCCAGCAACAGCACGCAATGCGGATGCTGGTCGACGCCGTCGGTCAGAAGGCCGCCCTGGTCGAAGCCGACATAGCCGGGAGGCGCGCCGATCAACCGCGAAACGGTGTGGCGTTCCATATATTCCGACATGTCGAAGCGGATCAGCTCCACGCCGAGCGAGGCGGCGAGCTGCTTGGCCACTTCCGTCTTGCCGACACCGGTCGGGCCCGAGAACAGGTACGAGCCGATCGGCTTTTCCGGTTCCCGCAGGCCGGCCCGCGCCAGCTTGATGGCCGAGGTCAGCGCTGTGATCGCGGTGTCCTGGCCGTAAACGACGCGCTTCAACTCGATGTCGAGTCCTTGCAGCACCTTCTCGTCGTCGGCGGAAACCGTCTTCGGCGGGATGCGCGCCATGGTGGCGATCGTCGCTTCGATCTCCTTGATGCCGATGGTCTTCTTGCGCTTGGCTTCCGGCACCAGCATTTGCGAGGCACCGGTCTCGTCGATCACGTCGATCGCCTTGTCCGGCAGCTTGCGGTCGTTGATGTAACGCGCCGAGAGTTCGACCGAAGCCTTGATCGCCTCGCTCGTGTAGCGGACCTTGTGGAACTCCTCGAAATAAGGCTTGAGGCCCTTCATGATCTCGATGGCGTCCTCGACCGTCGGCTCGTTGACGTCGATCTTCTGGAAGCGCCGCACCAGCGCGCGGTCCTTCTCGAAGAACTGGCGGAATTCCTTGTAGGTGGTCGAGCCGATGCAGCGGATGGCGCCGGACGACAGTGCGGGTTTTAACAGGTTCGATGCATCCATGGCGCCGCCGGAGGTGGCCCCTGCCCCGATCACGGTGTGGATTTCATCGATGAACAGCACGGCGCCGGGATAATCCTCGAGCTCCTTGACGACCTGCTTCAGCCGCTCCTCGAAATCGCCGCGATAGCGGGTGCCGGCCAGCAGCGTGCCCATGTCGAGCGCGAAGATGGTGGCATTGTGCAGCACTTCGGGAACGTCGCCCTCGACGATGCGCTTGGCGAGGCCTTCGGCGATGGCCGTCTTGCCGACGCCGGGATCACCGACATAGAGCGGGTTGTTCTTGGAGCGGCGGCACAGCACCTGGATGGTCCGGTTGATCTCGCTCTCGCGACCGATCAATGGATCGATCTTGCCGGCCTTGGCCTTGTTGTTCAGGTTGACGCAATAGGCAGTCAGCGCGTCCTGCTGCTGCTTCTTCTTGCCGCCTTCCTCCTGCGGCTCGGCTCCGCTCTGGCTGCCCTGCTCGTCGTCGGCGCCGCGCGGGGTACGCGTCTCGGAAGCGCCGGGGCGCTTGGCGATGCCATGCGAGATGTAGTTGACCGCGTCGTAGCGGGTCATCTGCTGTTCCTGCAGGAAGTAAGCGGCGTGGCTTTCACGCTCAGCGAAGATGGCGACGAGCACGTTGGCGCCGGACACTTCCTCGCGGCCTGACGACTGCACATGGATCACCGCGCGCTGGATGACGCGCTGGAAACCGGCAGTCGGCTTGGAATCTTCATCGTAGCCGGTGACGAGATTGTCGAGCTCGGTGTCGATATAGGTGAGAACCGTATGCTTCAACTCGTCGAGATCGACGTTGCAGGCACGCATGACGGCCGCCGCCTCGGTGTCGTCGATCAGGGCGAGCAGCAAATGTTCAAGGGTTGCATATTCATGGTGTCGCTCATTGGCGAGCGTCAGCGCTTGGTGAAGCGCCTTTTCCAGGCCTTGGGAGAAAGCCGGCATGTTACCTCACTTCTTCTCCATCACGCATTGCAGCGGATGCTGATTCTGTCGGGCGAAATCCATGACCTGAGACACTTTGGTCTCGGCCACCTCGAATGTATAGACCCCGCACTCGCCCACCCCATGATTGTGAACATGAAGCATTATGCGTGTGGCGGCTTCGCGGTCCTTCTGGAAAAAGCGCTCCAGCACGTGGACCACGAATTCCATGGGTGTGTAGTCGTCGTTAAGAATGAGGACCCGATACAGACTGGGCTTCTTGGTCTTGGTTTTTGTGCGCGTGATGACGGCCGTGCCGCGACCGGCCTCATTGCCGTTGCTGCCGTTCTGCATTCGCACCACGTAGCTCGTGGCAGTCAAACCTGTAGTCACGTAATCCTGCCTTTTTCGAATCCTCATGCATGCTCGACATGTAGGTGTTCGATGGACGATTTTAAGCCCTTCTGTTTAGCTGACAATATGGCTAGGTGGCCAAACTTGACCGATTTTTCAAATCGTGAAGACCGTAGGCCCCCGATTTCGAGCTGGCATTAAAAAACCCGGCCGCGCGTTCGCGACCGGGTTTGTCTTTGCAAGCCCAGGGGCCGGCTCGGAATGTTCGTCGAATTTACTTCGCCTTGGCGACGATCGATTCGAACGGCTTGTAAGCTTCCTTGGCGAGTTCGGCATAGAGATCGCCAAGCTTGGTGGCCTCGGTGACGAAGCTCTCATAGGACTGCTTGGCATAGTCGGACTGGATCTCGAGCGCCTTGTCCAGCGACTTGGCGGAAAGGAGCTTCTCGACAGCGGCGCTACCGGCTTCGAAGCTTTTCTTGGTGTACTCGCCCGCCTCGGCGGCGATAGCCTGCGCACCCTTGGACAGCGAGGCGAAGCTCTTCAATCCGGTGTCCGCAAATTCCTTGCCGTATTTGCTGAAATCTTCATAGGTCTGGGTCATTTCACGCTTTCCCTTGAACGGTTGCCTTGGACGATCGACGCGCCTTGTCCGGGCCGCGTTGTGCAATGCGGGTAAATATATTGTGCAGTGCACAAAAAGTCAAGATTCCCGCGGCAATGCGCATCGTGAGCTGCCGGCAATCGCTAAGATTCGAATAAAGAGAAGCTCAATCCCGCAGAAAATGGTGAACGCGGCGGTTACCATAAACGGATTGGTAACGCTGCCCGCGTTAGCGTGGCCGAAGGTGAGGCAGGACCCCTTTGCCGCCTCCAAGGCAACGGAAATTCAAAGGAACTATCAGTGCGTAAGGCGTTGTCGGGCTTCGTTTCCAAATCCGCGTCCCCCCTCAAAACGATCATGATCCTCGCCATGGCGCTGAGCTTCGTCGTCGCGGACGCGGCTTCATCCATGGCGGCCAAGTCGGCGGCCATCGTCATCGATGCCAAGACCGGCAAGGTGCTTTATTCGTCGGATGCCGATGGCCGGCGCTATCCAGCCTCGCTTACCAAGATGATGACGCTTTATCTGACGTTCGAGGCATTGGCGAAGGGCAGGATCAGCAAGAATTCCCCGGTCGTGTTCTCGGCCAATGCCGCTGCCGAGCCGCCGACGAAGCTAGGCGTCAAGCGCGGCAGCTCGGTCACGGTCGAGACCGCGATCCTGTCGATGGTGACCAAATCGGCAAACGATTCCGCAACGGCGCTTGGCGAGATGCTCGGCGGCAATGAAGCCAATTTCGCCCGCATGATGACCGCCAAGGCGCGGGCGCTGGGCATGAGGGGAACCGTTTTCCGCAACGCCAACGGCTTGCCTGATCCCGGCCAGTTCACAACCGCGCGCGACATGGCGATGCTCGGCATCGCCCTGAGAGAGCATTTTCCGCAATATTACGGCTATTTCTCGCAGCGCTCCTTTCTTTATGGGCGGCAGCGCATCAACGGCCACAACCGTCTGCTCGGACGCATCAAGGGCGTCGACGGCATCAAGACCGGTTACACCCGCGCCTCCGGTTACAATCTGGTTTCCTCGGTCTCGGATGGCGATCGGCGGATCGTAGCGGTGGTCATGGGCGGCAGATCCGGCGGCAGCCGCGACAGCCAGATGGCCGGGTTGATCAATGCCTACATGCCGAAGGCCTCGTCGAGCGGCGGCGGCGTGCTGATTGCCAAGGCTGGCGGTGGCAATCCGATTTCAGCCTTGGCCAAGGTATTTCTACCGAACCATGACGCGCCGACACCGGACAGTAAGCCGAACGACGATGCCGTTGCCTCCCTTGTCGAGGAAAATGCGCCCGTCGTTGAAGAAACCACTCCGGTCGTTCAGGCCAAGAGGGTCAAGACGACGGCCGCGGCGACGGTGGACGACGTGGCGACAGCCCGGGTCGCCGCAGCCTATGCCGAACCGGCGGCAGAGGTCGATCCGGTCAGCACGGCCTCGGTGCCATCCGGCTGGGCAATACAGGTCGCCTCGTCGCCAAAACAGGCCGAAGCGAAGGCTTTCCTCGACAAGGCGACGAAGCAGGCACCCTCCGTTCTGGCCGATGCCTCCGGTTTCACCGTCGCCTTCGACAAGGACGGCGTCACCTACTACCGCGCCCGGTTCGGTGGTTTCGGTTCGAAGACCGCTGCCTGGAAGGCCTGCAACGCTTTGAAAAAGAAGAAGATCGAGTGCTACGCCGTCCAGCAGTAAGCGGCGCGCGAAACGATATCTTTCCCGAAAGTTCTGCGTCGAAGGAGACTAGTTGTGATTGGAGAGCAAGACGTCCTTGGCTTCATTGATCCGCGCCGCCAGGAAAGACGTGCCACCGATATCGGGGTGCAGGCGCTGCATCAGGCGGCGGTGCGCCTTGCGGACATCCGCCGCGGCAGCCCCCGCTTCAAGACCAAGGATCTTGTAGGCCTCCTCCTTAGTCATGGCGCCAGAACCTGGCGCAACACCCAGCCCTTCGCCGTCATTCGCATCAGCGTCTTTGCGCCAGATGGGAAATCTGCCGTCAAGATACGTCTCTAGCAATTGGCGGCTCTCCGGATCGCCGGAGAGTTCGCGATAGAGTTGCTGCAATTCGGCACGCCCCATCGAGCCAAGCATCTTGCCTTCATGGCGCCCGGCCAGCACGAGGCCTTCGAGGCCGCCGGTATCGTGATCGAGTTCCATTTCAAGCGCCGCGGTACGAACTGTCGAACGCTTGCCTTGTGCCAGTTTTGCCGCCGGCCGATTCATGCGCATGGAGCCGTACCAGGCGAGCGCAACCGACAGGATCAAGCCGCCGATGCCCTCGCGCCCGACCAGCAGCACGGCGACGCCGACCAGCCCGAGCAGTACAGGTCCAAGCGTTCTCATGCCGCCTGCAAGCTTCGCCGCATCGGCGCGCAGGAAGATGGTGAGCATGCCGAGAAGCACTAGAAGCAACGCTACAAAAGCGATAATTGCGCTCATCAGTTTCCGCCGCCCCGCATATGCTCGATCATCAGCCGGTCTTCCGGTCTGCCCCGGGCCTCCAGTGCTTTCAGCCCGCCGGTCGCAAACACGGCGACGGACGAAAGCAGGCCGGCCAAGGTTGCGGCAGCCCGCCGATCGAAGCGGAACCAGGCCCCTTTCGACAGCCGCGCAATCTCCTTGAACGCCTTTTCCGCGGCGGCATCATCGCCCTCCTGAAAGACGAAGACAGGAACGCCGTGCAGACCGAGGCTGCCGGCCTTTTCGGCCAGATCATCTATGTTTTCTTCCATCGCGTCGCCGATATAGACCAGCGCGTTGACCTTGGCCGCCGCCGTCTGTTTCAGGGCATGGGCGAGCACCTTGCCGATCTGGGTATGGCCGCTGCGGCAGTCGATGCGCGTCATCAGCTGCTTCAGAGCTTCGGTATCGGTGACGAATGCGGAGGAGCGGCACTCGCCAAGGCCGCGAAAATAGACAAGTTGAACCTTGAGCGCCCCGGCCTTGCCGACGGCGTCGAACATCTCGGCCTGCAGCGCACAGGCGAGATCCCAGGTCGGCTGGCGGCTCATCGTCGCGTCGAGGGACAGGATCAGCCTGCCTGACCCGGTGGCGGATGCAGCGAGCGTCCTTGCCTGACGGAGAAACGCGTCGATCTCGCCGGTGCTCGATTGAGACTCGACCGGTGCAGGATTGGCCCTTGCAGGCACGGGCTGCTTCTTGTCGCTCATGACATTCAAGATGTGGCGTTGTTCCCCGGCTTGCAAGCCCAGATGAGGCGACCTGGAGGACCGATGATGGCAACTGCGTACAAGCACTTCGGCTGGTGGTCTTGGCGTTGCGGTTCTCGGCGTCAGAGCAGGCCGAGATCGGCAAGCTCTCGCCTGAGCTTCGGCGGCATCTCGATCAGCCCGGCTTTGCCCTTGCCGAGATCGGCCGGCGCGTCCGCCTGCTTCAGGTAGCGCCATCCCTGGAATGCACGGCGCGGTTGCCAGACAGTGCGCACGACCTCGGGATCGAGGATCAGATGGCAACGGCCGATGCCCTCGTCATCGGTGAAGGGGCGGATTTCGGTGATCAGCTGGCGGCATTGGACATTGCCCTTGATCACCCAGTAGAGCGAGCCGCCGTCGGTAATCTCGACGCCGCGTGTCGGCACCATGCGGGTGGTGTGGTAGTGCTCGGCCGGTTCGCCGGCGCGGCGCCGCTCGTCGAGACGGAAAGCAATCCACTCTTCCAGATCCTCGACGCTGTCACAGCCGACGCAAAGCTTTATGAGATTGAGAGACATCGTTTAAGGTTTAGTCCAGCACGCGAACGCGTCAACGGCCTGATCGACTTCTCCACAGTGGTGGTCCAGGCCACCAGATTGGCGGTCAGCACTCCACGACATTGACTGCCAATCCGCCGAGGCTGGTTTCCTTGTACTTTTCGTTCATGTCGAGGCCGGTCTGGCGCATCGTCTCGATCGCGGCATCGAGCGGCACGAAATGAACGCCGTCGCCCTTGATGGCCAGCGAAGCGGCGGTCACCGCCTTGACGGCACCAAGCGCGTTGCGCTCGATACACGGCACCTGCACCAGCCCGCCGACCGGATCGCAGGTCATGCCGAGATGATGTTCCAACGCGATCTCGGCAGCGTTCTCGACCTGCTCGGGCGTGCCGCCCATGACGGCGCACAATCCCGCCGCAGCCATTGCCGAAGCCGAACCGACCTCGCCTTGGCAGCCGACTTCCGCCCCCGAGATCGAAGCATTGGTTTTGATGATGCCGCCGACGGCCGCCGCCGTCAGCAGGAAATCGCGTATGCTGGGCTGGTCGGCTTCTGGATGGAAATGCAACCAGTAGCGCAGCACTGCGGGCAGAGTGCCGGCCGCCCCATTGGTTGGCGCGGTGACGACACGGCCGCCGGCGGCGTTCTCCTCATTGACCGCCATCGCATAGATCGACAGCCAGTCGTTGGCGAGCAGCGGGTTGGGCCGGTTCTGCTGCCATTGCTCCTGCAGCTTGTCGTGCAGCATCCGGGCACGGCGGCGCACCTTGAGTCCGCCCGGCATGATGCCGTCTTGCGACAGGCCGCGCTCGATGCAGCCCTTCATGGCGCTCCAGATGCCGTCGAGGCCGGCGTCGAGCTCCTCGCGCGACATCTGCGTCTCCTCATTGACGCGCTTCATCTCGGCAATGGAAAGCCCGCTTTTCGCTGCCATGGACAGCATTTCGACGGCGTTCTTGAACGGATACGGAACCTTCTTGCCTTCGGTTGTCGCCGAGCCCCTTGCTTTCATCCGCTGCAGTTCCTCCTCGGACATTACGAAGCCGCCGCCGATCGAATAATAGACGCGCCTCAGCAGCAACCGGTCGCCGGCATCATAGGCAGAGAAGGCCATGCCATTGGCGTGACCCGGCAGCGGCGTCTTGCGATCCAGCACCAGATCCATTGCCGGGTCGAAACGATAGGACGGATGGCCGGGCGGCGAGATCCGCTTCTCGGCGGCGATGCGAGCGACGATGCCGTCCGCCTGGTCGGGATCCACCGTCTGCGGCGTCTGGCCGGCGAGGCCGAGCACCACGGCACGATCGGAGCCATGGCCGATGCCGGTATAGGCGAGCGAGCCATGCAGGCTGGCCGCGATCCGGTCGACCTTGGCGCCGGCCGGGCGCGGCCAGTCGTCTCCCGCAATCTCGTCGAGAAACCGCCGCGCAGCCGTCATCGGCCCCATCGTGTGCGAACTCGATGGGCCGATGCCGATCTTGAACAGGTCGAAAACCGAAAGGAACACGTGGGCGTTTTCTCCTGGGACCTTGTTGAGGTCTACATATAGGAATTCCCATGATGTTTTCCGCTGTTTTGAAGATCGCGGCGCTGCGCCTGCCGACCTTGTTTGCTCCGGCAGCGACATTCCAGCTTCGGCCATCGAAGCGTCCCCTCCGCCTGTGGTAAAAGCAACGCATGAGCGATTCCTTTCATCTATCGATGGCCGACCTTGCGGCGCTGGGGTTCTTCCTTGCCGCGTGGGTGCTGCATACGCTCGCCGCGGACGGAATGCTGGTCAGCCGCGTGTCGCTGACGAGGGCGATGAACGCGCAGCGTGAGGCCTGGATGCGGACCATGGCCGAGCGCGAGATCCGCATCGTCGACACCGCCATCATGAGCGGGCTGCAGCAGGGAACCGCCTTCTTTGCCTCCAGTTCGCTGATTGCGATCGGTGGCTGTTTTGCCTTGCTCGGCGCCTCCGACCAGGTTCTGACCGTGCTGAGTGACCTGCCGTTTGGCGCTACGTCCTCACGCGCGGCGTTCCAGACGAAGGTGTTCGGCCTGGTGCTGATCCTGGCCTTTTCCTTCTTCAAGTTCGGCTGGGCTTACCGGCTGTTCAACTATTGCTCGATCCTGATCGGCGCCGTGCCGATTCCGCATGGCGAGGCGTCGCGCAATCCGGTCACCGAAACGGCAGTCTGGCGTGCGGCGCGCATGAACATGCTGGCTGGGAAGCATTTCAATTCGGGCCTGCGCGGCGTGTTCTTCTCGATTGGCTATCTTGGCTGGTTCGTCGATCCCGCCGTTTTCGTGCTATCGACGCTGCTGCTGCTGGCGGTGCTGGTGCGCCGCCAATTTTTCTCGGCGGCGCGGCAGGCGGTGCTCGGTCAGCCGCCCGGCGCGGGAAAAGGCCGATCAATGCGGCCCGACAGCCAGTAGGCGGTGAGCCCTATCCATTCGCGGATCGCAACAGTGGTGACCTCCAGCCAGTCGCCGGGATAGGGGAACGTGGCGATGCCTTCCCTACCGGAGGTGCGATAGTCGACTGGCCACGGAATGGTCGAAAAGCCGGCTTTGTCGAACAGCGCCTTGGCGCGTGGCATGTGGAAGGCCGAGGTCACCAGCAACCAGGTCTCGCCTTGTTTCGGCATCACCAGTTCCCTGGTAAAGACAGCATTCTCGTAGGTGTTGCGGGATTTGTTCTCGAGGATCAGCCGATCGGCCGCCACGCCGAAAGCGGCAAAAAGACGCGGCGCGGTATCTGCATCGCCTTCGCCGCCGCGGAAGGTTTCGATGCTGCCGCCGGAGATAACGACTTTCGCTGTCGGAAACCGCCGCGCCAGCACGGCCGCCTCGACCATCCGGTCGCCACTGGAGTTCATTTCATAGCCGCCACGCACCAGATTGACGGCGCCATCCAGACTGCCGCCAAGCACTATGATACCGTTGACCTTTTCCGGCAGCGGCGGCCTGGGGAAGCGCTCCTCCAGCGGATTTAGCATCATGGGGCCGAGTGGGCTCCATGTCGCAACAACAAGGATGAGGAAGGCAAGAGTGCTGCCGACGGCCGCCAATCGCCGCCGGCCGAACATCGCCGCGACCAGCCCCGCCAGCAGCAGGAAGATGGCGAGATTCAACGGCTGAACGAAGAACCAGAGAATCTTGGAGACATAGAAGAACATCCCTCACCCCCTCAGATGAGAAACGATCCTACCACCATTTTTCCGGCTGAAATGTGCCGGCCGCCTGTTCGAGGACATGGGCAGTCTGGAACAGCGTTTCCTCGTCGAAGGGCCGGCCGATCAGCTGCAGGCCGAGCGGCAGCCCCTTGGCGTCGAGCCCAGCCGGAACCGCTATGCCGGGCAGGCCGGCCATGTTCACTGTCACCGTAAAAATGTCGTTGAGATACATCTTGACCGGGTCGGCGGCCATGTCCTCGTCGGCGATGCCGAAGGCGGCGGAAGGCGTTGCCGGCGTCAGGATGACGTCGACGCCTGCGGCGAACACATTTTCGAAGTCGCGCTTGATCAGGGTTCGAACCTTCTGCGCCTGTAGATAGTAGGCATCGTAGTAGCCGGCGGAAAGCACATAGGTGCCGATCATGATGCGGCGCTTGACCTCGCGCCCGAAGCCGGCGGCGCGGGTCTTTTCATACATGTCGACAATGTCCTTGCCGGGCACGCGCAACCCATAGCGGACCCCGTCGTAACGGGCGAGGTTGGACGAGGCTTCGGCAGGCGCCACGATGTAATAGGCCGGCAGCGCGTATTTGGTGTGCGGCAGCGAGATATCGACGATCTCGGCGCCGGCATCCC
The DNA here is from genome assembly GCF_040319515.1 of Mesorhizobium sp. M0909. Lineage (NCBI taxonomy): Bacteria > Pseudomonadati > Pseudomonadota > Alphaproteobacteria > Hyphomicrobiales > Phyllobacteriaceae > Mesorhizobium > Mesorhizobium sp. M0909. The sequence goes on along the minus strand of NZ_JAMYOA010000013.1, from coordinate 150,341 downwards.
GCAGCCAGGCAATGCCTTTCTGCCACAGCGCCTCGATCTCCGCGGGCATGCCGTCGACTCTATATTCCTTGGGGATGCCGACCTTCATGCCCTTGATCGGGCGGCCGATCGCCGCCTCGTAGTCCGGCACCGGCAGGTCGACGGACGTCGTGTCCTTCGGGTCGACCGAAGCCATCGACTTCAACAGGATCGCGGCATCGCGGACGTCGCGCGCAATCGGCCCGGCCTGGTCGAGCGACGAGGCAAAAGCTACGATCCCCCAGCGCGAGCAGCGGCCATAGGTCGGCTTGATGCCAACTGTGCCGGTGAAGGCGGCGGGCTGGCGGATCGAGCCGCCGGTGTCGGTGGCGGTGGCGCCTGCGCACAGGAAGGCCGAGACGGCTGATGCCGAGCCACCGGACGAACCGCCCGGCACCAGTTGGGCATTGTCCAACGTGCGCGCGGTCCTGGTGCCGCCCGCCGAAACGAAGCCGCCCTCGCCCTGATGTGTCGTCGGCATCACCACCGTGTCGAGGCGCGAACGCCGCCACGGGTTGATGACCGGCCCGTAATACGAGGTCTCGTTGGACGAGCCCATGGCGAACTCGTCCATGTTGAGCTTGCCGAGCATGACGGCGCCATCCGCCCACAGATTGGCCGTGACCGTCGATTCGTAGCGCGGCATGAAGCCGTCCAGCACATGGCTGCAGGCCTGGGTGTGGACGCCTTCGGTGCCGAACAAATCCTTGATGCCGAGCGGGATACCCTCGAGCGACCCGCTCTCGCCCTTGGCCAATTTCGCGTCGGAGGCCTTGGCCATGTCGCGCGCCTTGTCGTCGGTGACCGCGACATAGGCATTGAGCGCCGGATTGGCTCGCTCGATCGCCGATAGATAGGCCTCGGTGATTTCGGTGGCAGTGATCTCCCTGGAGCGCAGTTTGGCGCGGGCCTGCGAAATCGTCAGCTGGGTCAGGTCGCTCATCAGGCAAGGCTCTTTTCGTAAAACACCGACCACTCGGAATCGGGATAATCCAGTACCGGGCCGCAGCGCGAAAAACCGGCGCGTTCGTAGACGGTCCAGGCGGCGGGATGACGGTCCCCCGTCTCCAGCACCAGACGCTTAAGCCCTTCTTGGCGCGCCAGCGCCTCGATACGCCCGACAATCTTCGCGCCGATCTTGCGGCCGCGATGCGAAGGTCGCGTATACATCCGCTTGACCTCGCCGACCACAGCATCGTGGCGCTTCAGTGCGCCGCAAGCGATGGCAAGGCCGTTATCGCGGGCGACGAAAACGGTCGTGTCGCGGTCCGCCATCTGCTCGACGGTCAAATGATAGCAATGCTCCGGCGGCGTCAGCTCCAGCAATGTGGCGTTCAGCTCCTCGACCAGCCCACGCACATCGTCCTGCAGCGGCGTTTCAGCGGCGATGTCGATTGCCATCGGCCTGCTACTCCACGACCTTCGGCACAAGGAAGAAATTCTCTTCGGTCGCTGGCGCGTTGGCGACGATGTCAGCTGCCTTGCCGCCGTCGGTGATGACGTCCTGGCGCTTTTTCATTGCCATCGGCGTGACCGAGGTCATCGGCTCGATGCCGGAAACATCGACCTCATTCAACTGCTCGACAAAGCCCAAAATGGCGTTCAATTCGCCGGTCATACGCTCTGCATCCTCCTCGCTCACCGCAATACGGGCAAGGTGCGCGACGCGCTTCACGGTTTTTATATCAACGGACATGTTTGTGCCTCGGGGAAAACCAGCGCTATAGCGGCGCAGCGCGTGCCGCGCAACATGCATCGTGCCGACAACTGCCCTATGGCATCGTGACGCCGTCGCAGAGGAAATAACTGCCGCCGTTACCGCTCTGCTCGCCTTCGTCGGCGGCAGGCCGTACCGATACCAGGTCGATCTGCTTCGGGCTCATCTGTGTCAGTGAGAGAACATCGGGAAAGACGTAGCCCGGCTCCTGGCATATAGCGGTCACCGCCCAGCTTGGTGAGCGTGTCGCTTTGGTGATCTGCAGGAATTCACAATTACATTCGATGCTTTCCAGGCCATTTGCCGACAGCACGATATTGCCGCCCTCGATCACCGTCTGCAGCGTATCCTTTTTGGCCTGCGCGCAGAGATCCTCCGATTGCAGATAGACCCCGTTGATGAAATCCTCGGCGGCAAGCGCCGGCGACGCGGCAACCAGCATGGAAATGCAAAGAGAGTTTCTCAGATCCATGTCGTCATTCCGGTTCGCTGACGCTACAGCGTAATCGTCTCGCCGATCTTCGGCAACGCCACTTTCACACCCGATCCGTCCAGCCCGGCCACAAACTTGTCGGCGGTCTGATCTATCATCGGAAATGTGCCGAAATGAGCGGGAACGACCGTCTCGAACTTGAAGAAACGCTGGCAGGCAAGGGCTGCCACCGCCCCGCCCATGGTGAAGCGGTCGCCGATCGGCACGATGCCGATCTTCGGTTCATGCAACTCGTTGATCAGCGCCATGTCGGAAAAGATGTCGGTGTCGCCCATATGGTACAGCGTCTTGTCTTCGGGAAAGTGCAGGACCAGCCCGCCCGGATTGCCGAGATAGGTGTTCTGGCCGCCTTCGCCCGGAAACGACGATGAATGCAGAGCCTGAACGAAGGTGGTGGTGAAGCCGCCGCAATCGACCGTACCGCCGATATTGCCGGGATTGATCTGCTTGTTACCGACGCCCTTGCCGACCAGGTACATGCAAATCTCGAAATTGGCGACCACCATCGCGCCGCTCTTCTCGAGCACTTCGATGGCGCCGCTGATGTGGTCGCTGTGGCCATGGGTGAGCAACACGTGCGTGACCCCTTCGGCCGGCCCTTCCCACCCACCCGTCCACGACGGATTGCCGACCAGATAGGGGTCGATGAGGATTTTCGCGCCCTCGATGTCGATTCGGAATGCCGAATGTCCGTACCAGGTCAGTTTCATCAATGCTTTCCTCGATTTTTGCTTCGGTAGAGGATAGAACGCCGACGGCGAAATTAAAGTACCACGCACGCTTTGCGCGTATAAGACGTGCGGCGTCGCGGTCAAAGGAAAAGCCGTTGGGCATCATCACCATCGAGGAGTTGCCGGCCCGGCTCGGCGGCGGCAAGACCTTGGCCGGTCTTGACCTCGGCGACAAGACGATCGGCGTGGCGGTTTCCGATCGCGGCTTGTCCTTCGCCCACCCGCGCTCTGTCATCATGCGCAGGAAATTCTCGCTCGATGCCGCAGTGCTGCTCGCTCTGCTGCAGAAGGAAAATGCCGGCGCCGTGGTGATCGGCCTCCCCATCAATATGGACGGCTCGGAAGGCGCGCGCGCCCAGAAATCCCGCGCTTTCGTCCGCAATATGGCTGGATTGACCGATCTGCCCTTCGTCTTTTGGGACGAAAGGCTGTCGACGGTGGCGGCCGAGCGGACGCTGATCGAGATGGATTTTTCCCGCAAGAAGCGCGCCGGCAAGATCGATTCTGCGGCGGCCGCTTTTATCCTCCAAGGCGTTCTCGACCGGCTTCAGGTGCTCGGCGTCGATGCCTGGTCGAAATAGCGGTTGCGCATCGCCGTGATCCAGCCACCAATCGCCTTGCGGCGGCGAAATGCCCAGAACCCCGTCAGCAGCAGCCCATCGAACACGCAAGCTTTCGCCACCATGCCCGGAATGAGTGCCGGATCGACGCCGAGCATCTGTCCATAGAGCTGGAAGACGAGATCGTGCAATTGACGGCTCAGCATGACGTAGCCGAAATTGATGTCGTTGAGCGACAGAAAGAACCAGCCCCAAAACAAGAGGAGCGGAGCCGCCCAAAGCGCGAACAAGGTGCGCATCAGCGGTCGTCCCTCGAATCCAGCCGGCCGGAAATGCGGGCAAGCGAGGAATTATGCGCCGCTGCCTTGGCCATGACATGCGCGGCCGCTCGGATGTCGCCGGTCCCTGGAACTGCCGCGGCAACGGCCGACCGCCTCTCGGCGAGCATCGCGACATAGGACGCCAGAAGTGCCGCCAATTGCACCGCGACAACCATGAACAGCCCATTGATGCCTTGCGCGGCGCCGCCGATGACTATCAGCGACAGCACGCCCAAGGCGGAGATGAAGGCGATCCGCACGACACTGTCGGCAGGATCCGGGTTGGTCGCGTGGCTGGTCAGTGCTTCAACAAAGGCCCAGCAGAACAACACCGCGACGACAAGCAGTGCCATGGCGAGGGGTGCCACGACGACGGCGTTTTCGAGATCGGCAAATCGAGTGTTCTGGACGGGAACGCCCAGTACGCCAAGGGCCGTCGCCACGCCTCGATTCCCGTCGATGCAGATGAACGCCAGCAGGGCGAAAACGGCCGCCCAATGCAATGCCAGAAAAGAGCTCAGAATATGCCGCATGACGCTCCCGCTTCGCAGGGCAAAGCCGCTCAAGCTGATCAGTCCTTGCCTTAACCATAACATTGGGCTTTGCCACCGGCCGCCGCAACGGAAACCATTCGTTAAGGTTAACGGCCATCCACAGGGGCGCGAGAGCGGCAGCGAATTTGGCGACGGCACCTAGTTGATCGGCGGGTAGAGCGTATCGATGATCATGCGGGCATCATGGCGCGAATCGATCATGCCGTAGGTATTGCGCCACTGGCCGGCGAGGCGCGTTTCGACGAAGGCGTCGGCGATCCGCCCTGCCCCCAGCCTGCGAAGCTCTGCCGCCGCCGCCGACAATGCCAATTGCTCGGTCAACAGCCGCGCCGAGCCCTCGTCGGTTGCTGCGACCTGCATTGCCGCCTTGAGCACGCCGACGGTGCCGCGTCCGCCGGCGCCTAGATCGCGGTCGATGCCGGCCAGCACGTCGTCGAACAGGCCTGGCGCGCGGCCGAGCACGCGCAAGACGTCGAGCGCCATGACGTTGCCTGAACCTTCCCAGATCGCGTTGACCGGAGCTTCGCGATAGTAGCGGGCGAGCGGCCCCTCCTCGACATAGCCATTGCCGCCGAGGCACTCCATCGCTTCATAGAGCAGCGGCGGCGCAATCTTGCAGACCCAGTATTTGACGACAGGCGTCATGGCGCGGGCGAAGGCCGCCTCGCCGCGGTCGCCGGCCGCCTCGTCGAAGGAGCGCGCCAGCCGGAACGACAGCGCGGTAGCGGCGGCAACGTCGAGCGCCATATCGGCCAGCACACGCTGCATCAGCGGCTGCTCGATCAGATTGGTTCCAAACACCTTGCGGTGGCGCGTGTGGTGGACAGCCTCGGCCAGTCCGGCCCGCATGATCGCCGACGAGGCGACAGCGCAGTCGAGCCGCGTCAGGGTCACCATATCCATGATCGTCTTCACGCCGGCGCCGGGCTCGCCGACCATCTCGCCGATGGCACTGACGAATTCCACCTCCGACGAGGCATTGGAGCGGTTGCCGAGCTTGTCCTTCAGCCGTTGAAAACGGAAGCCGTTACCAGATCCGTCGCCGAGCAAGCGGGGCACGAGAAAGCACGACAGTCCCTCCGGCACCTGTCCGAGCACCAGGAAGGCATCCGACATCGGCGCCGACATGAACCATTTGTGGCCGGTCAGGCGATAAAACCCGCTGCCGGCGCGCTCCGCCTTGGTGACGTTGGAGCGGACATCGGTGCCGCCTTGCTTCTCGGTCATGCCCATGCCGAGTGTCAGCCCTGCTTTTTCGACCGGCGGCTTTTGGCTTTGATCGTACTTGCGCGTCGTCACCCGCGGCGCCCATTCGCGAAACAGCTTCGGGCCGGCCATCAGCGCTGCCAGCGAAGCGCTGGTCATGGTGATCGGGCAGAGATGCCCGGTCTCGAGCTCAGCCGTGAGATAAAAGCGCGCGGCGCGCACCTGGTGGCGACGGCCGATCTCGGCGTCGCCATTCTCCCAAACCGACGAATGCAGCCCGTTGGCAACAGAGCGGCGCATGAGCGCGTGATAGGCGGGATGGAACTCGACCTGGTCGATGCGCCGGCCCTGGCGATCATGGGTCCTGAGCTTCGGCGTCTCGACATTGGCAAGACGAGCCAGTTCCTGCGCCTCATGGGTGAGAACGAAACGGCCAAGCCCGTCGAGGTCCTTACGCACCGGATCGGAAAAGCGCTCGGCAAGCTGGATCAGCAACGGATCGCCCCGCCAGGCGTTACCGCCGGCCAGCGGCGGAGGCTGGTTGGTCACGTCGTCAGTCACGCTTCGTCCTTATCACCTGAAGGCTGCGAATCCAAAGCCAAGGCGGTTTATAGCCTATGGCCAGCGGCGCGCGACGAAAATACCGGGGAGAACCGATCCAATCCCAAGCCGATGCTTGCAGCCGCGGAGCCTCCCCCCTATAGCAGCGACTTGAGATGACCGACGCATCGTCCCTGCCGCTTTATCCCCACCGCCATCTTCTGGGCATCCGCGATCTTTCCCCCGCCGACATAGAGCTTCTGCTCGACCGGGCGGACCAGGCCGTTGCCATCTCGCGGCAATCGGACAAGAAGACATCGACGCTGCGCGGCCGCACCCAGATCAATCTGTTCTACGAAGCCTCGACCCGTACGCAATCGTCGTTCGAGCTGGCCGGCAAACGGCTCGGCGCCGGCGTCATGAACATGTCCGTAGCGAGCTCGTCGGTGAAAAAGGGCGAGACGCTGATCGATACTGCGATGACGCTGAATGCCATGCGTCCCGACATATTGATCATCCGCCATCAATCGGCCGGCGCGGCAGCACTTCTTGCCCAAAAAGTCGGCTGCTCGGTGGTCAATGCCGGCGACGGCGCCCATGAGCATCCTACCCAGGCGCTGCTCGACGCACTGACCATCCGCCGCGCCAAGGGTCCGCTGTCGAAGCTGATCGTGGCGATCTGCGGCGACATCCTGCATTCGCGCGTGGCCCGCTCCAATATCATCCTGCTCAACGCGCTTGGTGCCCAGGTCAGGGTCGTCGCCCCTTCGACGCTTTTGCCCGCCGGCATCGAGAAGATGGGCGTCATCGTCACCCGTTCCATGGCCGAGGGTCTGAAGGACGCCGACGTGGTAATGATGCTGCGCCTGCAGCGCGAACGCATGGAAGGCGCCTTCGTACCGTCGGTGCGCGAATATTTCCGCTATTTCGGCCTGGACGCCGAGAAGCTGAAGGCGGCCAAGGACGGTGCGCTGGTTATGCATCCCGGCCCGATGAACCGCGGCGTCGAGATCGCCTCGGAGATCGCCGACGGCCCGCAAAGCGTCATCCAGGAACAGGTTGAGATGGGCGTCGCCGTGCGCATGGCGGTGATGGAAGCGCTGCTCGACCCGCGTCGAAACCACGAGGGTCGGGGCCGATGAGCATAACGGTCTTCAGCCGCGCCCGCATCGTCGACCCATCGCGCGGCATCGACGAGATCGGCACCGTCATCGTCGAAGGGCGCAAAATTGTTGCCGCTGGCAAGGCGGCCTTGAACCAGGGCGCGCCCGAAGCCGCCACGATCATCGAGTGCGCCGGCAAGGCGATCATCCCCGGCCTGATCGATGCGCGTGTCTTCATCGGCGAACCGGGCGGCGAACACCGGGAGACCATCGCCTCGGCCAGCGTGGCGGCAGCGGCCGGCGGCGTAACCTCGATTGTGATGATGCCCGATACCGACCCGGTGATCGACAATGTGGCGCTGGTCGAATTCGTGCTGCGCACCGCCAAGGATACAGCCATCGTCAACATCTTTCCGGCAGCGGCGATCACCAAGGGGCTGGAAGGCCGCGAGATGACCGAATTCGGCCTGCTGCGCGAGGCCGGCGCGGTCGCCTTCACCGACGGCAGGCATTCTATTGCCAGCGCGCTGGTGATGCGCCGGGCGCTGACCTATGCGCGCGATTTCGGTGGCGTGATCGCCCACGAAACCCAGGATGCCGATCTCGCCTCGTCAGGCGTGATGAATGAAGGCATATATGCAAGCTGGCTCGGCCTTGCCGGTATTCCGCGCGAGGCCGAATCCATCCCCCTGGAGCGCGATCTGGCGCTGGCGCGGCTGACCGGCGGCGCCTATCACGCGGCCAAGATCTCGACGGCGATGGCGGCGGCTGCTGTGACGCGAGCCAAGGCCGACGGCGCCAATGTCACATCAGGCGTGTCGATCCACAATCTGTCGCTCAACGAGAACGATGTCGGCGAGTACCGCACCTTCTTCCGACTGACGCCGCCGCTGCGCGCCGAGGAAGACCGGCTGGCGATGATCGAAGCGATCAAGGACGGCACCATCGACCTCATCGTCTCCTCGCACGACCCGCAGGACGTCGACACCAAGCGCCTGCCCTTTGCCGATGCTGCGGCCGGCGCCATCGGGCTGGAAACGCTGTTAGGCGCAGCGCTGCGGCTCTATCACAATGGCGACGTGATGCTGCTGCGGCTGATCGAGACACTGTCGACCGCGCCGGCAAGATTGTTCAGCCTGCCCGGCGGCACGCTGAAACCGGGGGCATTGGCCGACCTTGCGCTCGTCGATCTGGACGAGCCATGGGTCGTTAGCGAGAGCGGCATCCGCTCACGCTCGAAAAACACCTGTTTCGAAGGCGCGCGACTGCAAGGCAAGGTCTTGCAAACGATGGTGGCGGGCCGCACAGTGTTTTCGGCCTAGGACGAAGCGGGTGTCACGTCTTCAACTTCGCTCAGCCAAGGAAAGTTCGGGGGAACAATGGTTTACAGTCCCGTCTTGGCATTGGTGTTCGGCTATCTTCTCGGCTCGATCCCGTTTGGCCTGCTGATCACCCGTGCCGCCGGCCTCGGCGACGTGCGCAACATCGGCTCCGGCAACATCGGCGCCACCAATGTGCTGCGCACCGGCAACAAGGGCTTGGCCGCGGCCACGCTGCTGCTCGATGCGCTGAAGGGCACCGCGGCGGTGTTGATCGCGGGCCGCTTTGCGCCCGAGCTCGGACTTTGGGCCGGATTCGGCGCGTTTTCAGGTCATCTTTTTCCGGTCTGGCTCGGCTTCAAGGGGGGCAAGGGTGTCGCCACTTACCTCGGCGTGCTGATCGGCCTTGCCTGGCAAGTGGCGCTGATCTTCGCCGTCGTCTGGCTGGCAGTGGCCTTCCTGTTCCGCTTCTCCTCGCTTGCGGCACTGACGGCAGCGGTCGTCGTGCCCGTTGCCCTGTATTTCCTGAGCACCCAGCAGATTGCCGGGCTTTTCGCGGCGATGAGCCTCATCGTCATCGTAAAGCACCGCGCCAACATTGCGCGGCTGCTTGCCGGCACCGAGGGTAAGATCGGGGCCAAGGAGTGAGCGAGCCCGACGCCGGGCCGCGCCTCAGCGACCGGCAGCGGCTGAGCTGGCTTCGTCTGATCCGCACGCCGAATGTCGGCCCGGCTTCCTTTCGCGACCTGATCAACCGGTTCGGTTCGGCCGAAGCAGCATTATCGATGCTGCCCGAGCTGATGATTTCGGGTGGCGCCAAAAAAATCGTCCGCATCCCGTCCATTGCCGAGGTCGAGGCGGAGCTGGAGACGGCCCGGCGGGCCGGGGCCCGCTTCGTCGGCATCGGCGAGGCGGATTATCCGCCGCTGATGAAAAGCATGGATCATCCGCCGCCGCTGCTCGCGGTCAGGGGCAACAGCGCGGTGTTCCGCTTGCCAGCGGTCGCTATCGTCGGCGCTCGCAACGCATCGCTGGCAGGCATCAAGATGGCGCGGATGCTGGCGGCGGATCTCGGCCGCGACGGCTATGGCATTGTTTCCGGCCTGGCGCGCGGCATCGATACGGCCGCGCACCAGGGCAGCCTTTCGACCGGCACGATCGGCGTGCTCGCCGGCGGCCTCGATTTGCCCTACCCGCCCGAAAATGCCGACCTGTGCGACGAGATCGCCGAGCATGGCGGCGCCATCATTTCCGAAATGCCGTTTGGCTGGCAGCCGCGCGCACAGGACTTTCCGCGCCGCAACCGTCTCGTCGCCGGTGCTGCATTGGGATTGGTGGTGGTCGAGGCCGCACAGCGCTCCGGCTCGCTGATCAGCGCCCGCCTCGCCGGCGAGATGGGGCGGCTGGTTTTCGCCGTTCCCGGTTCACCGCTCGATCCGCGCGCCGCCGGCGCCAATGGCCTGCTCAAGGACGGCGCCATCCTTGTGACCGAGGCCGCCGATATCACCGGTGCGATAGCGCCGCTGGTCGGCGGCTGGTCGCCAAGGACATCGCCGCTTGAAGAGCCGCCCGACTTTTCGGCAACACCGCCGCCGCGCGAAGACGATCGCGACCGCGTCGTCGAAGCGCTCGGCCCGACGCCGGTATCAGTGGACGAGATCATCCGCCACACCGGCCTGCATCCCGCCCAAGTGTTCATGGTGCTGCTGGAGCTCGACCTCGCCGCTCGGCTCGAACGCCATGCCGGAGGCAACGTCTCACTGATTTGACCCAGAACTTGCGCATGTCCCGGCAAGCAATTCCGACGTGATCCGATGGCCGATCCGAGCAACAAACCAAAGCAGATGCTGTTCACTCGTATGACGGCCCTTGTCTGGTCAGCTCTGAGTGTCATGCTGGCGCTGCAATGGTCGATGGATCTCGGCATGTCGGGTTTTCCCGACGGCTACATAACGCCCTTCGCAAGAGCGACCAGCACGCTTCTGGGCATTCTGACGGCAGCCTGCATGGCCCAGGGTCTCTACTTTTTCCTGGCCGGCGCGTTCGGCAGGAAGGTAAGCGCCGTCGGTCTTTCCTGCAAATCCTTGCCGCGGCGGTTCTTACCGTGGCGCCAGTGCTTATCGTGAAGGATTGTCCGGGTTCTCAGGTGTGCAGCAGAGCCTATGAGGCGCTCACCGGCACGATGATGGACGATGGCGCGGGCGGCTAACGCCACTGCATGCGTTCGGCACGAGGCTGTCACCCATGTCGTAGGTACAAACTGTTACCCATGTCTCCGGGCCGTACACAAAATCACCTATGATGACGACGTGAAGGGCTTTGGCATCCGCGTCAGCAAGGCCGGTGCCCGTGCCTTCATCCTGAACTACCGGACTCGCTCGTCGATACACGATCGGCTCTTTCCCTGACTGGAAGTGCGGCGCGGCCCGTGAGGAAGCGAAGCACCTCTAGAAGGACGCAAGGTCAGCGAGTATTCAACCCTCGCCGACGAATTTCTTCTCGGTATGTCTCTAGGACCCTATCAGCCCAAGAATTAGGGGGATCCAAAAGAACCGGGAATTTCTTCGCAAGGCCGCCGTATGTCGAAACTAATTCCGTGTCTGTCATAAGGGGGATTTTTTCCAGCACGTCGGCAAATTGGTCATCGAGTTCGGTCATTGTCTACCGCCGTTCCAGTTCACTAACTCTGGCCTCCAGCGAAGCGATTTGCTGCGCCAGTTCCCGGAGCAATTTCTGCTGATTGTTGTGGTTCTCGACCTCCCGGTCGTTGATAAAGTTGACGCAGGCCACCAAGCGCTCGCTTACGGCATTGATGTGATCGGCGAGATCGAAGCCGTACATCGTCGCGCCTCGTTTACACGTGCCTTCATCCATGAGGCCGCTTCCGGCTGGCAAAGCGGTCATCATCAGGATTATTCCCGAAAGTAGAAGCGTTAGCCGGCACATCTCAAATCTCCCCGCATTGAGCGCGCGAGCTTTGTCCCTTGTTGAGGAAAACGCAAGCTCGCCGGCCAGTGCAGTGACCTTAATCCACCATGTCACGCAACGGCTTTTTGCGCTTGGGCGGCCTGTACTTCTCGACCGGCTTGACCTTCCCGAGATCGACCGTCACCAGCGGTCCCAGGTCGATTGTCACCTTGCCGCCTTCCTCGTCTATGCGCGTGACCTCGCCCATCAGCTCGATCTGCTGACCCCGCTTGACCTTGGATTTGCTGTCCACGATCGAATGCGGGAAGTTGTAGGAGGGGATTGAGACGCTGATACGGTCGTCGGTGACCCGCCTGCGTACCGTGGCCGTGATCGCAACCACGTCACCGATGCCAATGCCCCGCGCCATGTACGGGAGTCTGGGGCGGCCGGTGCCTTAATCAAGATTTTGCTAATATAGACTCAGACTGCAAGCTTCGTCCGTTTCCTCCTCTCTACTGCCCCGATTTGGCGAATTTGGCCCGCTGCCTCACGGTGGCGGGCTTCTGACTTAGCCTGTTTGCTCACCCGTTTACACAACGGGCTCTGAACTGACTTCCGACACTTTGAGGGCCAAGTCTGTCATTGCCCTTCCCCAGCGGATAGCGTCTTGCATTTCCTCGATCGAGGTGACTTCAACGGCCAAGCCGTCACCTTCCCTTTCGTAGCGCAGAAACACAATCCAGTTCGGTCTGCTGTTAAGGTGACCTGCACAATTCGAATGAGCGATTCGATTTCGCACCTTTGACCGCAATTCATACTGCCGCTTGTGTTTCTTCATGCTACGCGCCGCAGCCTCGCCGCCTGGCTGTGATCTTAGCTTTCGATAAATCTCATTAAACCGCTTTGGTGTAGAGAGCTGCTGAACAAAGTCGGCACCGTCCACCGGGTGCATATTGAGTATCTTCGCGACCATCAGGCCCATTGCGCCGTCTAACTTGGCCCAGACCAGGATGACATCCAACATGACCTCGCGGTGTCGAGCGGTCAGTTGATTTAGCGCTATGTCATTCAAGGCATCTGTTCGGACATAGTGCGGACACCAACTTCCGCGGACACAAAAACCCGCCCTCACCTCTCGCAACCTGTTGAAAAACTGTGGATTTGGTGAGCGCGATGGGATTCGAACCCATGACCTACTGATTAAAAGTCAGTTGCTCTACCGGCTGAGCTACGCGCTCCCGCGGGCTCAGAAAGGCCGCCCTCGAAATTGCGCGGAACATAGGGAGAGTGCCTCTGCCGGTCAACCGGAAAAAGACGGCTCCCAAACCGGACTTTCCTGTCGCGTCATCATGCCGTGCGGTGCGCTTCGGCGTTGACGGAATTGCCTCCGTCTCGCGCAAGTCCGAAGCTCGCGCTTTGCGGGACAAGCGCAAGCAGCGAATCGAGAGAACCTTTGCAGATCAGCAACTTGGGATTCTTAGCGGAACAATTTGCGCAGCCTGCCCGTTTTTCCGCGACAAGGGACACGCGTTTCAAGGAGAAGATCATGAATAGGATCATGTCGGGCCTGCTGGCGACCACCCTTTCGATCTCATTCGCTGCCGCGGAGATCGTGCCAGTCAACGCTCAGCCCAGCTATGCGCCCCCTGCCCAAGGGCTCACCTCGAATGTCCAGACCGTTCAGTACGAGCCGTGGCGGAGGCACCGGAATTTCAATCGCGATTTCTCGCGTCGCGATTTCTCCCGGCGCAGTTTTGCGCGTGACGACGGCATGTATTGGCGTGGCCATCGCGGCTATCGCGAATATCGTCGCGGCTATCGCCGCCATGGCGACTACTGGTTCCCGCTGGCCGCTTTCGCCACCGGTGCGCTGATTACCGGCGCTATCATCAACAACCAGAATCGAGTCTATCGCGGCGATGCCCATGTGCATTGGTGCTATGACCATTACCGGAGCTATCGTGCCTCTGACAACACCTACCAGCCCAATTACGGTCCGCGCCGGCAGTGCCGGTCGCCTTACTGAGTCGTGATTAGAGACTGTAAGCCCGCGCCCGCAACGGCGCGGGTTTCATGGGTGCGAAGCCGGTGCCCTCCCTGCTTATTGCACGCTTAGCGTCCTGCGCACAGCGTGGCGCCAACCTGCCAGCTTGGCGGCACGTGTCGAAGCATCCATCTCCGGCTTGAACCGGCGCTCGAGCGCCCAACTCCTGGCGAATTCCCGCGCCTTCGGCCAGGCACCCGCCTTCGAGCCGGCCAGCCATGCCGCACCAAGCGCGGTCGTCTCGAGAATTGTCGGCCGGTCGACCGGCGCATCGAGAATGTCGGCCAGCCGCTGCATGGTCCAGTCCGACGCCACCATGCCGCCATCGACCCTGAGCACAGTCTTGGCCGAAGCGCCCTTCCAGTCCTTGCGCATAGCGTCGAGCAGATCGCGCGTTTGGAACGCAACGGATTCCAGCGCCGCGCGGGCAAATTCCGCCGGCCCCGAATTGCGGGTCAGCCCGAAGATGGCGCCCCGCGCCTCGGCATCCCAGTGCGGTGCGCCGAGCCCGACGAAAGCCGGCACCAGATAGACGTTCTGCGTCGGATCGGCCTCCGCCGCCAATTTGCCGCTCTGCTCGGCCTTGCCGATCACCTTGATGCCGTCCCGCAGCCACTGCACGGCGGCGCCGGCGATAAAGATCGAGCCCTCCAGTGCATAGGTGGTCTTGCCGCTCAGCCTGTAGGCGATGGTGGTCAAAAGCCGGTTCTTCGAACGCACCAGATCGCTGCCGGTGTTGAGCAGCGCGAAGCAACCGGTGCCGTAGGTCGATTTCATCATGCCTGGCTCGAAACAGGCCTGGCCGATCGCCGCCGCATGCTGGTCGCCGGCCACACCGAGGATTCTGATCTCTGTGCCGAACAGACTTTTGTCGGTGATTCCAAAATCATCGGCACAGTCTTTCACCTGCGGCATCATTCTTGCAGGTATACCAAGAATGGCCAGCAACTCGTCATCCCAGGCGTTTTGTTCGATGTTGTAGACCAGCGTGCGCGAGGCATTGGTGGCGTCAGTGGCGTGGACCTTGCCGCCAGTCAGGCGCCAAATCAGGAAGCTGTCGATGGTGCCGGCCAGCAGTTCGCCCTTCTCGGCGCGTTTTCTGGCGCCCTTCACCTTGTCCAGCATCCAGGCGATCTTGGTGCCGGAGAAATAGGGATCGAGCAGCAGGCCGGTCTTTTTCGTGAATTTCTTCTCCAGCCCCAGCTTCTTCAGTTTCTGGCATAGCGGCGCGGTGCGGCGGTCCTGCCAGACAATCGCGTTGTGAATCGGCTCGCCGGTCTCCTTGTCCCAGATGACGACGGTTTCGCGCTGGTTGGTGATGCCGATCGCGGCGACGTCCGCTGCGTTGCGGCCGGCTGTCTTCAGCGCGGCCCTCACCGTTTCCACGACGCTTGACCAGATTTCCTCGGGATCATGCTCGACCCAGCCGGAGGCCGGATAATACTGGGTGAATTCCTTTTGCCCGCTGCCGACGACCTTCATCTTGTCGTCGAACAGGATCGCCCGGCTCGATGTCGTTCCCTGGTCGATTGCAAGGATGTATCCGGTCATTCTCTCTCCCGTCGAAGCGAATTCAAGGTGCTGCGATGTCTCGGCGCCAGATAGCGCGGAGCCGTTCACGCAAACAGGGGAGACGGCAACATGCCGCCTCCCCTGAGTATGGCGATGCGGGCGCGAACGCCCGCATCAAACAGCCCTATTGCTGCCAGCTCTTCACCAGCTCGTCATAGTTGATGGTGACCGGTTTTTCCTTCTCGTTCTCGATCTTGAGCTGAGGAGCGAGATTGCCCTTCTTGACCGCGTCGGCGTTCCAATAGGCGAGGTCATGCTCTTCGGCCATCTTCGGGCCGATATCGCCCTGGACGCCCGACTTCTCGATGCGGCTCATCACTTTTTCCTGCTCGGCGCAGAGCGAGTCCATCGCTTCCTGCGCGCTCTTGGCGCCCGATGAAGCGTCGCCGATAGCCTGCCACCAAAGTTGTGCCAGCTTCGGATAATCCGGCACGTTGGTGCCGGTCGGCGACCATTGGACGCGTGCCGGCGAGCGGTAGAACTCGATCAAGCCGCCGAGCTTCGGCGCACGCTCGGTGAAGCTCTTGTCGTGGATCGTGCTCTCGCGGATGAAGGTCAGGCCGACATGGCTCTTCTTCACGTCGACCGTCTTCGAGGTGACGAACTGCGCGTAGAGCCAGGCGGCCTTGGCGCGGTCGGTCGGCGTCGACTTCATCAGCGTCCAGGAACCGACGTCCTGATAGCCAAGCTTCATGCCGTCCTTCCAGTAGACGCCATGCGGCGACGGCGCCATGCGCCACTTCGGCGTGCCGTCGTCGTTCAGCACCGCCTTGGCGCTGGCGTCGACCATGCTGGCGGTGAACGCGGTATACCAGAAGATCTGCTGGGCAACCGCGCCCTGCGCCGGCACCGGCCCTGACTCAGAGAAGGTCATGCCCTGGGCTTCCGCCGGTGCATAGGCCTTCAGCCAATCGAGGTACTTCTGGATGGCATAGACAGAAGCCGGACCATTGGTGTCGCCGCCGCGCGCCGTGCAGGAACCGACCGGTCGCGAATTCTCGTCGACCTTGATGCCCCATTCGTCGACGGGCAGACCGTTCGGAATGCCCTTGTCGCCATTGCCAGCCATCGACAGCCATGCGTCGGTGAACCGCCAGCCGAGCGACGGGTCCTTCTTGCCATAGTCCATATGGCCGTAGACCTTCTTGCCGTCGATCTCGCGGCCGGTGAAGAACTCGGCGATGTCCTCATAGGCCGACCAATTGACCGGCACGCCGAGGTCGTAGCCGTATTTAGCCTTGAAGTCCGCCTTGTTCTTCTCGTCATTGAACCAGTCGTAACGGAACCAGTAGAGGTTCGCGAACTGCTGGTCGGGAAGCTGGTAGAGCTTCTTGTCGGGCGCGGTGGTGAACGAGGTGCCGATGAAATCCTTCAGGTCGAGATTCGGGTTGGTGACATCCTTGCCGTCGCCTGCCATCCAGTCGGTCAGGTTGCGCACCTGCTGGTAGCGCCAGTGCGTGCCGATCAGATCGGAATCGTTGACCCAGCCGTCATAGAGGTTCTGGCCGGTCTGCATCTGGGTCTGGATCTTCTCGACGACGTCGCCTTCCTGGATGACGTCATGCGTGACCTTGATGCCGGTGATGGCCGTAAAGGCCGGCGCAAGCACCTGCGATTCATACTGATGCGTGGCGATGGTTTCGGAGACCACCTTGATATCCATGCCGGCGAAAGGTTTCGCGGCATCGATGAACCATTGCATTTCGGCTTCCTGGCCGGCGCGGTCGAGCGTCGAGAGGTCGCCGATTTCCTTGTCCAGGAAGGCCTTGGCCTCGTCCATTCCGGCATAGGCATTGCTTGCCCCTAGCAACAGGACAAGCGCAGTTGTTGATGTCAAGAATTGCCGTCGCATGTATTTCCTCCACTGTTAAAGTTCAAAGCGCGATCTGGATCGGCGGCCGGCACGCCGCCGTTCCAACAGTTTCCCCCTCTATACGTAGCGGAACACACCGACGGCGTAGACCACGGAGAGAGCGAGAGCCCACCACAGATTGGGTCCGACTAGACCCAGCCAAGCGAGATGGATAAAGGCGCTGCCCAGCAGCGACAGGAACAGGCGGTCGCCGCGCGTCGTTTCGAAGCGCAGCACGCCGACGCGCGGATTGCCGCCCGGCGAGACGTATTCCCACACCGCCATGCCGCAAAGCAGCAGAAAGATGGTTCCAAAGAAGGCCGCGGTCGGCCACGTCCAGGCCATCCACGAAAAATCGAGGTTGGACGAGAGGTTAAATCCCCACAGGCGGATATTGGCCGGATCGCTGAAGCCTACCGTTATTGCCACGAAATCGATTTGAAGTGCCACCCAGGCCACGACGACCAGGGCAAGAAACAGCACGGCCCACCACCATGGGCTTCTGTCGACCTGCTCCATCATACCCTCCCCAGGGCAAAGCCCTTGGCGATGTAGTTGCGCACAAACCAGATGACGAGCGCGCCGGGAATCAGCGTCAGCACGCCGGCGGCGGCAAGCAACCCCCAATCCATACCGGCGGCCGAAACGGTGCGGGTCATGGTCGCGGCGATCGGCTTGGCGTCCGTGGTCGTCAGCGTGCGGGCGATCAAGAGCTCCACCCACGAGAACATGAAGCAGAAGAAGCACGCCACGCCGATGCCGCTCGCAATCAGCGGCATGAAGATCTTGATGAAGAAGCGCGGGAACGAATAGCCGTCGATATAGGCGGTCTCGTCGATCTCCTTGGGCACGCCCGACATGAAGCCTTCGAGGATCCACACCGCCAGCGGCACGTTGAACAGGCAATGCGCCAGAGCCACGGCGATATGGGTGTCGATAAGGCCGAAGGCCGAATAAAGCTGGAAGAATGGCAGCGCGAACACCGCCGGCGGCGCCATGCGGTTGGTCAGCAGCCAGAAGAACAGATGCTTGTCGCCGAGGAAGCGATAGCGCGAAAAAGCATAGGCAGCAGGCAGTGCCGCAGCCACCGAAATCACCATGTTCATAACCACATAGGTGATCGAGTTGATGTAGCCCGAATACCAGGACGCGTCGGTGAAGATGGTGCGGTAATTCGCCAATGTCGGCGCGTGCGGGTAGAGAGTCAGAGACGAGACGATCTCGCCATTGGTCTTGAAGCTCATATTGATGAGCCAGTAGATCGGCAAAAGCAGAACGACGATGTAGAGCGTCGGCACGATCCACCACCAGCGCGACTCCTCGCCGCGACGGCGCATCAGCCGTGCGATCTCGTCCTGTCGCAGCGTGCTGGCGAGCCCTTCCGAAGCTGTCGTCTCGCTCACCCTATCGGCTCTCTCTTCGGTGCGGCTCATCTCAACGCTCCGCGTCGTAATTGGTCATCACGGTGTAGAACACCCACGACAACAGCAGGACGATAAGGAAGTAGACCAGCGACATCGCCGCCGCCGGGCCGAGGTCGAACTGGCCGAGCGCGGTCTTGACGAGATCAATCGAAAGAAAGGTCGTCGAGTTGCCGGGGCCGCCACCAGTGACCACGAACGGCTCCGTGTAGATCATGAAGCTATCCATGAAGCGCAGCAGCACGGCGATCAGCAGCACGCGGTTCATCTTCGGCAGCTGGATGTAGCGGAACACCGCCCAGCGCGAGGCACCGTCGATCTTGGCTGCCTGATAAAAGGCATCCGGGATCGAGACCAGGCCGGCATAGCAGAGCAGGACGACGAGGCTTGTCCAATGCCAGACGTCCATGATGATGACCGTGACCCAGGCGTCATATGGGTCTTGCACATAATTATAGTCGATGCCGAGCGCGTTGACGTAATAGCCGAGCAGGCCAATGTCGTTGCGCCCGAACACCTGCCAGATGGTGCCGACGACGTTCCACGGGATCAGCAGCGGCAACGCCATCAAAACAAGGCACACAGGCACGCCCCAACCCTTCTTCGGCATATTGAGCGCAATGAAGATGCCGAGCGGCACTTCGATCGCCAGGATGATAAAGGAGAAGACAAGGTTGCGGATCATCGCCTGCCAGAAGCGGCTCGAGGAAAGCAGTTCCTCGAACCATTCCGTGCCGGCCCAGAAGAAGACGTTATTGCCGAAAGTGTCCTGCACCGAATAATTGACGACCGTCATCAGTGGTATGACCGCCGAGAACGCCACCAGCAGCAGCACCGGCAGCACCAGGAACCAGGCTCTATTGTTCCAGGTCTTTTCCACTTCAGGCCCCCATCTCGACGCGCCAGGAATCGGCATAGATGTTGATACCGGCTGGGTCGAACCGCACCTTCGGATCAGCCGGAACCGTCTCGTCCTCGCCGATGACGGCGGCGATCTCGCGCCCTTCGAGATTCGCACGGACCACCTTGTGGCGGCCGACGTCCTCGACCTTGCTGATCCGGACGGCCATGCCCTGGCTGCCCAGGCGCACATATTCGGGACGGATGCCGAGCTCGATGGCACCGCCACCGGCCTTAGGCACGCCCGGCAGTTCGATCTGCTGCGAGCCCAGCCGCGCAGTCTTGCCGTCGATCGCCACCGGCATGACGTTCATGCCGGGCGAGCCGATGAAATAGCCAACAAAGGTGTGGCGCGGGCGCTCGAACAGCTCTGCCGGTGTGCCGATCTGTACGATTTCGCCGTCATACATGACGACCACCCTGTCGGCGAAGGTCAACGCCTCGGTCTGGTCGTGCGTGACATAGACCATGGTGTAGCCGAAGCGGCGGTGAAGCTGCTTCAACTGGGAGCGCAGCATCCATTTCATATGCGGGTCGATGACGGTCAAAGGCTCGTCGAACAGGATGGCATTTACGTCGGAGCGCACCAGCCCGCGTCCCAGCGAAATTTTCTGCTTCTGGTCAGCTGTCAGTCCGCGGGCCTTTCGTTTGGCCATATCGGCCAGCCCGGTCATCTCCAGCGTTTCGCGCACCTTACGGTCGACGTCGGCCTCCGGCACGCCGCGATTGCGCAGCGGGAATGCCAGATTGTCGTAGACCGTCATCGTGTCGTAGATCACCGGGAACTGGAAGACTTGGGCGATGTTGCGCTCTTGGGTCGACAGATTGGTCACGTTCCTGCCGTTGAACAGCAACTGGCCGTGTGAGGGATGCAGCAATCCCGAAATGATGTTGAGCAGCGTAGTCTTGCCGCAGCCGGACGGGCCGAGCAGCGCATAAGCGCCGCCATCCTCGAAGGTGTGGTGCACTTCCTTCAACGCGAAATCGGCATCCGTGCGCGGGTTCTGCAGATAGGAGTGGCGGATATGATTGACATCGATGCGCGCCATCGCTTCCTCCTAAGCCGCCAGCTTCGGCGCGGCCACGGCGCGGCCGTGCTCGTCGAAGACCATGATGTGGCGCGGGTCGATAAACACCTCGACCTCCTCGTCCGGCTCGAAGTCGCGAATGCCGTGGGTCAGCATGACCCAGCGCGCATCGGCAAAATCGAGATGGATGAAGCTTTCCGATCCGGTGATCTCAGTGATCGTCACCTTTGCGCGCACCGGCACTGCGGCGGCGTTGGGCCGATCGAGGGAAAGATGATGCGGCTGGAAGCCGATCGTATAGATCGCATCGGCAATGCCGAAGAGTTCGGCCGGCACCGGCAATTTCACACCGCCCTCGAGCAGGAAATCCAGGCCCTTCTTGGCAAGCACAATGGTGTTGAGCGGCGGATCGGCGAAGGTTCTCGCCGTCACCAGATCGACCGGTTTGCGGAACACTTCGATGGTCGGCCCGAACTGGGTGATGCTGCCCTCGGAAAGCGTTGCCGTGTTGCCGCCGAGCAGCAAGGCCTCGTGCGGCTCGGTCGTGGCATAAACAAAGATTGTGCCGGCGGCCGCGAAGACCTTCGGCAGTTCCGCGCGTAATTCTTCACGCAGCTTGTAGTCGAGATTGGCGAGCGGCTCGTCGAGCAGCACGAGGCTGGCATTCTTGACGATGGCGCGGGCCAGCGCGGTGCGCTGCTGCTGGCCGCCCGACAGACTGAGAGGCGTCCGGTCGAGATAGGGCGTGAGTTTAAGAAGGGCGGCCGCATTGCGCACCTCCCTGTCGATCGTTGCCTGATCCGTGCCGGCTACCCGCAGCGGTGAGGCGATGTTCTCGTAGACCGTCATCGCCGGATAATTGATGAATTGCTGGTAGACCATGGCGACGTTGCGCTTTTGCACCGGCATGCCGGTGACATCCTTGCCATCGAACCAGACCGAGCCCGAGGTCGGCACGTCGAGGCCCGCCATCAGCCGCATCAGGCTGGTCTTGCCGGAGAGCGTCGGCCCGAGCAGGACGTTGAGCGAGCCGTGCTGAAGCGTCAGCGAGACATCGCGGATATGTTCTGCCGCACCCACCGTCTTCGTCACGTTTCTCAGTTCAAGCATGATGCCTCCTCCCAGGCTTTCTGCATCAGTCGGCCGTCCCTATTCGGCAGCCGCTACGTGCTGCCGGCTTATTCCGCGCATGAACTCGTCGAGCACTGCCGCCTGCTCACGGCTGAGACGCAGGCCGCGCTTGGTCCGGCGCCACAATACATCCTCGGCAGTCATCGCCCATTCGTTTTCGGCGAGGTAGCGCACCTCGGCTTCGTAGAGATCGGCGCCGAAGTTGCGGCCAAGATCGACGTTCGATTTGGCGAGGCCCAGCAGCTTCCTTGCGCGGGTGCCGTAGAGCCGGGTCAACCGGCGGGCTAGCCGCGCGTCGAGGAACGGGTACGCCGTTTTCAGTTTCGCCACTTCGGCATCGAAGCCGGTGACGGGAAAGTCACCGCCGGGCAGCGGCGCGTTTGCCGTCCATGGCTTGCCGCGCTTGCCGAGAAAACCCTCGATCTTCTCGAGCATCGATTCCGACAATCGGCGGTAGGTGGTGATCTTGCCGCCAAAGGCATTGACGATCGGGGCGGCACCCTCGCCTCCATCGGCCTTCAGCACATAGTCGCGGGTGGCTTCCTGCGCCTTTGAGGCGCCATCGTCGTAGAGCGGGCGCACCGCGGAATAGGTCCAGACGATATCCGACGGCTCGACCGGCTGCGCGAAATATTCGCTTGCCGCAGCGCAGAGATAGTCGATCTCGGCATCACTGATCCTGACGTCGTGCGGATCGCCGGGATAGTCCCGGTCGGTGGTGCCGATGAGCGTGAACTCGTCTTCATAGGGGATGGCGAAAATGATGCGCCCGTCCTTGTTCTGAAAGAAATAGGCGCGTGGGTCGTCGAATTTCTTGCCAACGACGATGTGGCTGCCTTGCACGAGGCGGACATTGTGCACGTCGTTCAAGCCGACGGTGGCCGACAGCACCTGATCGACCCACGGGCCGGCGGCATTGACCAGCAGCCGCGCCTTGACCTCCTCGGTATCGCCGGTCCGCACGTTTTCAAGCCTGACCGTCCACAGATTGCCTTCGCGGCGTGCGCTGACGACCTTTGTTCGGGTTCGAATGGTTGCGCCGCGCTCGGCAGCGTCGCGGGCGTTCAACACAACCAGCCGGGCATCGTTGACCCAACCGTCCGAATATTCGAACGCCTTTCGAAACAGCGGCTTCAGCGGCTTGCCGGCCGGATCCTTGGCCATGTCCAGCGTTTTCGTCGGCGGCAGCAATTTGCGCCCGCCGATATGATCGTAGAGGAAAAGCCCGAGCCGGATCAGCCAGGCCGGACGCAGCCCCTTGGCGTATGGCAGCACGAAGCGCATCGGCCAGATGATATGCGGCGCGTTCCTCCACAGGACCTCGCGTTCCATTAGCGCTTCGCGTACCAGGCGGAATTCGTAGAATTCGAGATAGCGCAAGCCGCCATGGATCAGTTTGGTCGAACCGGAAGAGGTTCCGCTGGCCAGATCGTTCATCTCGGCAAGAAATACCGAAAACCCACGCCCAACGGCATCGCGGGCGATGCCGCAGCCATTGATGCCGCCACCGATGACGAAAATGTCATGGATCGGTGATGCGCCCAAAGAGTCCTCCCTCGATTTCGCATTGCGGCATTTTTGGTTTCTTGCGAAACCGTACGGGAATTATTTCGAAATGATAACGAATGTCAAACGAAATATGATTGGCAACAGATGCCGCAACGGCATCTCTAAGAGAGCGACGTTTCGATCAGCTGAACTTCTGCCTCCTGGCAGATCCTACGCACCGATGGGATGTCGCAACGATCGGTGATAAAGGTGTTGACCTGCGACAGATGGCCGATGCGGACGGGCGCGGTGCGCTCGAATTTGGTCTGGTCCGACACGAGGATCACATGCCGCGCGTTGGCGATGATCGCCTGCGCGACCTTCACCTCGCGAAAATCAAAGTCGAGCAGTGCGCCGTCATGATCGATGGCCGAGGCGCCGATCACCGCAAAATCGACCTTGAACTGCCGGATGAAATCGACTGCTGCCTCGCCGACCACACCGCCGTCGGAACCGCGTACGACACCGCCGGCGATCACCACCTCGATCGAAGGATATACGCGCATCCTGTTGGCAACATTGATGTTATTGGTGATGACCATCAAGCCGCTGTGATCGAGCAGCGACTTGCTGACAGCTTCCGTCGTTGTTCCGATATTGATGAAAAGAGACGCGTTGTCGGGGATCAGCCGGGCTGCTGCGCGGCCGATCGCCTCCTTCTCCTCGGCGGCGATCTTGCGCCGAGCCTCATACTCCATGTTCTCGATGCCGGACGGGAACAATGCCCCGCCATGAATGCGAGACAAAAGCCGCTGGTCGCAGAGATCGTTGAGATCCTTGCGGATCGTCTGCGGCGTCACGTTGAAATGCGTCGCCAACTCCTCGACCAGTACGCGGCCATGGTCCTTGGCCATCTGGATGATTTCGGAATGACGCGGCGACAGATACATCTAGCAACCTCTCGTTTTCGTTTTACTTGTCTATAACGGAAAACGAAAGCCATGAACAGGAAGATCAGGTGGCTGCAAGAAAGCCCCGGCGCAACCTCGATGATGCCGGTCAACCCAGGCCACGCGCAATTTCAGTAATGACCTCGAAAGCAGTATCGACATCCGCCGCTGTCGTTTCGAACTGCCCGACCTGAAAGCGGATCGCCACCTTCCCGTCCACCCGGGTTTGCGTCAGGTAGATGCGGCCGTCATCGTTGATCGCGCTGACCAACCGCAAATTGTGCTCGTCAGAGTCGGTGCCCGCAGCCGCGAGACGCCGGAACGAGAACAGCGACAGCATCGGCTCCGTGACGATCTCGAAATCCGGTTCCTTTGCCAGCCTTGCGGCGAGGCTCTCGCTCCAGGCGACATGGTTGCGGACCATGGTCCGCAGATTTTCCAAGCCATGTGCACGCAGCAGGAACCAAAGTTTCAGCGCGCGGAACCTCCGGCCAAGCGGCACCGACCATTCGGAGTAGTTGATGACTCCGTCGCGGCCATGCGTTTTCAGGAATTCGGGCTTGATCGCCAGCGTGCGCACGAGGTCTTCCGGCTGACGGATGAACTGCATCGAGCAATCGAACTGTGCGCCCAGCCATTTATGCGGGTTGAAGACAATGGAATCCGCATGTTCGGCGCCTGCCCAGAAATGCCGGAACTCGGGGCAGATCATGGCGGAGCCAGCCCATGCGGCATCGACATGCAGGTAGAGCCCGTGCCGCTTAGCCACCGCGGCAACAGCCGCCACATCGTCGGTGCCGCCGGTACTTGTGCCGCCGACACTGGCGATGATGCCCGCCGGCAGCATGCCGTTTTCGCGGTCGGTGACGATCGCGGCTTCCAGAGCCGCCGTCTGCATGGCGCGGAAGCGCCCGGCGACCGGAATGCGCACGAGGTTCGCCTCGCCGATGCCCGACACCCAGATCGCCCGGTCGATAGAAGTATGGACTTGGCCGGAAGAATAGACCCGCACGACCGGCTGGCCTTGCAAGCCGTTCTTGTTGCCTTGCCAGTCGAGCGCGCGCTCGCGCATGGTCAGCACGGCGGCAAGCGTCGCTGACGAAGCCGAATCCTGCATGACGCCGGAAAATCCCTCCGGCAGACCAAGCGCCTGTCGCATCCAGTCGACGACACGCGTCTCGAGTTCGGTTGCCGCCGGCGAGGTCTGCCAAAGCATGCATTGCGCGGCCATGGCGGAAACCAGATACTCGGCCACGACCGAGGCCGGTGCCGCATTGGCCGGGAAATAGGCGAAGAAACGCGGATGCTGCCAGTGCGTCATGCCCGGCAGAATCTTTTGCTCGAAATCGGCGAAGATTGCCTGCATCGTTTCGCCGTTTTCCGGCGGCGCGACATCGATGCTTTTGAAGATTTCGCCCGGCTCGACAAACGGCCGCACCGGTCTTTCGCGAAGGCTGTCTCTGTAGTCGGCGCCCCATTCGGCCGCTCGCAGCGACCATTCGCGGAATTCGTTGCTATTCATCTTCGCCTCCGTAGCGCCTCGTCGAGCCGCCATCAAAGAGCACGAAAAACGAAGGTTTTCATTCGGGAAAATCAGGCAAGCTGGCAAAGGCAGTCTTCAGCGCGTTCGACCAGCTATCCGAGATCGTGCGATAGTATTGATCATCCTGGGTTATTCGCTTTTTGAGGCCGACCTTGAAGGTGTCCTTTTCATAGAACAGCAGGTCGAGCGGCAGGCCGACCGACAGGTTCGACTTCAGCGTCGAGTCGAACGACACAAGCAGCAACTTCACCGTCTCGGCGAAACTCATCGTCCTTTCATAAGCGCGGATGATGATCGGCTTGCCGTATTTGGTCTCACCGATCTGGAAGAACGGCGTATCGTCGGTGGATTCGATGAAATTGCCTTCCGGATAGATCATGAACAGGCGCGGCGCGCTGCCCTTGATCTGACCGCCGAGGATGAAGGAGGCGTTGAAATAGGAATCCGCCTTTTCGCCCGCCGGCGACGAACTGGCGATGACCTCCTTGACAGTGTCTCCGACCAGCCGCACCGTCTGGTACATGGAAGGCGTTTCGAGCAGCGTGGCACGGCGCTCCGCCACTGCCTTGGTGCGTTCGTCGAGCAGGCTGACCACGGCCTGGGTCGTCGCCAGATTGCCGGCCGACATCAAAACGATGACGCGCTCGCCCGGCTCTTCCCAGACATGCATCTTCCTGAAGGTCGAGATCGAATCCATGCCGGCGTTGGTGCGCGTGTCCGACATGAACACGAGCCCGCGATCGATCTTCAGGCCGACGCAATAGGTCATCGAATCTCTTTGGCAACAATCTTGGCGGAGATTACTGCTCCACGGTGACGGTGACGGCAAGCTGTTCTTCCGCCTGTCCCAGCCGAATTCCCGATACCGGTGTGGCGTCGCGATAATCGCGGCCAGTCGCCACCTTTACATAACGCTCGTCGGGAGAAATGCCGTTGGCGACGTCGAAGGCGACCCAGCCGAGGCCCGAGACATGCGCCTCGGCCCAGGCGTGGCTTGCCGCCTGCTCGATCGCTGCATCCATCATCAGATAGCCACTGACATAGCGCGCCGGAAAATCCATCGCGCGCGCCGCCGCAACGAAGATGTGGCTGTGGTCCTGGCAAACGCCGGTCTTGAGCGCCAGGGCCTCTTCGGCCGGCGTCGTCGCGTTGGTGGTGCCCGACGTATAAGCGACGCGCTCGCCGATCATCGCCATCAACCGGTGCAGCCTTTCGATGTCGGTGCCCTTGCCGACCGAGGCAGCAAGCTCGCGAATGCCGCTGCCGATCGTCGTCAGCGGCGTTTCGTGGCCGAACAGCCAGAGCGGCACGAAACCCTGGTGCGGCCCGCAGACGCCGGCGGTGTCGCGCGTCACCACTTCGCCGGCTGCTTCTACGGTG
Source organism: Mesorhizobium sp. M0909 (assembly GCF_040319515.1). NCBI lineage: Bacteria > Pseudomonadati > Pseudomonadota > Alphaproteobacteria > Hyphomicrobiales > Phyllobacteriaceae > Mesorhizobium > Mesorhizobium sp. M0909. Next base: position 123,561 of record NZ_JAMYOA010000013.1, on the reverse strand, counting down.
ATGACGTCGCGCTCGCCCTCGACGCTCAACAGCCGGGTATCATTGCCGAAATGGTCGGTGAAGCGCACTTCCTCGCGTGCGCCTTCGATCTTCAGCGCCCAGGACAGTACCGTCTGGGTGCGCCCGTTCACCGGGAGCAGCCGCAAACGCTGCAACAAATAATGCACCGGCGCATCGTAGCGGTATTCGGTCCGGTGGGTGATCTTCAGCCGCATCGCACTCGTCCCTGGAGCATGAGCTTTTCCGAAAACCGGTCTCCGCTTTTTGGGGTCATGCTCAATAGAACCTGTAATCCTGCGCGATCTCGTCGCCGAGTCTGGTGTTGTCGCGGATGAAATTGGCCAGGAATTCATGCAGGCCGGCGTCGAAAATATCCTTGATCGAGCCGGCCGCCAGCATGGCCTGGGTCTTGGCAGCCGTCGCATGGCAGGCGTGGCGCTCACCATAGTCGTCACCCAGGAATTTGAGATGCTCTGTCAGGAAGCGGTAGCAAAAGGTCAGCGAGCGCGGCATGCGGACGTTGAGGATCAGATAGTCGGCGATGTTGCTCGGCTTGTAGTCGGCGTCATAAACCCAGCGGTAGGAGCGGTGCGCCGACACCGAGCGCAGGATCGATTCCCACTGGTAGTTGTCGAGCGTCGAGCCGACCCAGGAAATCGACGGTAACAGCACGTAGTATTTCACATCCAGGATGCGCGCAGTGTTGTCGGCGCGTTCGACATAAGTGCCGAGCTGCGAAAAATCGAAAATCTCGTTGCGCAGCATCGTGCCGTAGAACGAGCCGCGGATCAGCGCCGTCTCGCGTTTGATTGCATCGAGCGCGTTGGGCAGGTCGCGCTCGTCGATCGGCTTGGCCAGCATCCGCTTCAGCGACATCCAGGCTTCGTTGATGCTTTCCCAGGTTTCACGCGTCAACGCGGTACGCACCATGCGGGCATTGTTACGGGCCGTTTCGATAGACGACATCGTGCTCGACGGGTTCGATGTGTCGCGCAGCAGATAGTCGGCGACATTGGCGGCGGAGTAGTCGGAATATTTCTGCGTGAAGCTGGCGTCCGAACCGGCGCTAAGCAGCACCGAATTCCACTCCTCCGAAGCGTTCTGAGTACGGGTTAGCGCCATGCGCAAGCCAGCATCCACCAGCCGCGCCATGTTTTCCGCCCGCTCGATATAGCGGTTCATCCAATAGAGCCCGTTGGCGGTGCGACCGAGAAGCATGTCAGGCGGCCCTGAGGCGAATGGTGGACGGTGGACGGTGAATGGTGACTATCCAGAACCTAAGCCACGATGCCGCGTGCTTCATTTCAGCGCATTTCACCAACATTACGACCCATATCCTTATCTATTCACTATTCACTACTTCCACTCTAATCATCCAACACCCAGGTATCCTTCCTAATCATCCAACACCCAGGTATCCTTCGTGCCCCCGCCTTGCGAGGAATTGACGACCAGCGAGCCTTCCTTGAGCGCTACTCGGGTCAGCCCGCCGGGCACGATCTGGATACGGTCGGAAACCAGCACATAGGGGCGCAGATCGACATGACGCGGCGCCAGCCCCTTGTCCGTCAGGATCGGACAGGTCGACAGCGCCAGCGTCGGCTGAGCAATGTAGTTCGATGGTTTTGCCGCGAGCTTTTTGGAAAAATCCTCGCATTCCTTCTTGGTCGCCGCCGGACCGACCAGCATGCCGTAACCGCCGGACCCGTGGACCTCCTTGATGACCAGTTCATCAATGTGCTCGAGCACGTATTTCAGGCTGTCCGGCTCCGAGCAGCGCCAGGTCGGGATGTTGCCGAGCATCGCCTTGCGGCCGGTGTAGAATTCGACGATCTCGGGCATGTACGAATAGATTGCCTTGTCGTCAGCGATGCCGGTTCCCGGCGCATTGGCGATCGTGATGTTGCCGGCGCGGTAGACGTCCATAATGCCCGGCACGCCAAGTGCCGAGTCGGGGCGGAAGGTCAGCGGATCGAGGAACGAGTCGTCGACACGCCGGTATAGCACGTCGATCTGCTTGTACCCCTCGGTCGTGCGCATCGCGACATGGCCATCGACGACGCGCAGATCCTGCCCTTCGACGAGCTGCACGCCCATCTGGTCGGCAAGGAAGGCATGTTCGAAATAGGCTGAGTTGAAGCTGCCCGGCGTCAGCACGGCAATCGTCGGCGTGCCCTTGGTGCTTTGCGGCCGTACCGCCGCCAGCGACTGGCGCAGGAGCTGCGGGTAATTCTCCACCGGCCGCACCTTGATCTGCTGGAACAACTCGGGAAACAGCTGCATCATCGTCTCGCGGTTCTCCAGCATGTAGGAGACGCCGGACGGCGTGCGCGCATTGTCCTCCAGTACGTAGAACTCGTTCTCGCTAATGCGTACGATGTCGACGCCGATGATGTGGGTATAGACGCCGGCCGGCGGCCGCACCCCGATCATCTCGGGCAGGAACGCCTCGTTCCTGGCGATCAACTCCTTTGGCACCCGGCCGGCGCGCAAGATCTCCTGGCGATGGTAGATGTCGTCGAGAAAGGCGTTCAGCGCCTGGACGCGCTGCTCGATGCCTTGCGTCAGCCGTCGCCATTCATTGCCCGAAATGATGCGCGGAACGATATCGAAGGGTATCAGGCGCTCCGATGCTTCCTGCTCGCCGTAGACGGCGAACGTGATGCCTGTCTTGCGAAAGACGCGTTCGGCGTCCTGCATCTTCTCGGTAAGTCTGGCCGGGTCCTGTTCCTTCAGCCAGCGATCGTAAGCCGAATACGGTTTTCTCAGCCCGGAAACTTCCGGAAGCATTTCGTCGAACGCTGCCAATCGCATACTCCCCTGTGACGCCATTTCACTGGCCTCGCTGGAGAAAATCAAGCGCAATCGGCGATTTGGCGGGCGCCGGCGATCAGTATATCGCGGTTGCCTAAAATTAAGGCAGCACCAATAGGGCCTTGATCAGGCTTTGCCTGGTGTCCGGGCAAATGTCGGATGGAGATCAAAACGCGCGAAAGGTGACGACCGTAAACGTATCCTTGATTCCCGGGAGAATCTGCACTTTCTCGTTGACGAAGTGGCCGATGTCTTCCTCGTCGTCGACATAGAATTTGGCGAGCAGGTCGTAGTTGCCGGCTGTCGAGTAGATTTCCGAAGCAATCTCGGCATCGGCCAGGGCGCTGGCAACGTCGTAGGCCTTGCCCAGATCGCACTTTATCTGCACGAAAAATGCCTTCATTGCCTGGTCCTGTCCAACATCGCACGCTCTAATCGAGCGGCCCTTGTGGCAGACTGCCGCCCGGCTTTCAAGCATCGGCAATCGCTTAGGCTGTCTCGCCTCGACAATGCTTTTTCGGCTCGGACACGGACTGCCACGCCGAATGTTTACGCTCGGCTGAAACCCTGAAGCATGGCAAAGCGTATGGTATCATGTACCTTCAGGCAGCGATTTCTCGGGGACAACGGAGACAGGCCATGCGCCGCGCGTTTTTCGCATTCGCAGTCGTTCCATTCATTTTCGCATCCCAGGCCTTTGCTGGCGACGCCGAAGTCAAAGCGGCACAGACGGTCATCGATGGTCAGTTGAGGGGCCTTCATCGCCAATGACGGAATGACGGCCTACAGCTTTGCCGCACCGAATGTGAAGCGCATCTTTCCGACCGTCGATACCTTCATGAACATGGTGACCAACGGCTATCCGCCGGTGCGCCAGCCGCAGACCTACTCCTTCGGCAAGGTTCGCGAGACGAGCCCGACCTCGATCATCCAGCAGGTGCTGATCGTCGGCCCGGATGGCAAGGACTACGAGGCGGTCTACACGCTCGAACTACAGCCTGACGGCAGCTTTCGGATCACCGGCTGCAGCCTGCGCGCGTCCACGTCGCTCAGCACTTGAGCCTTCGATCACCTCACTGGGAGATCGCCCCGCCTCCAGCCTTCGGAAATCTCAGCTGAGCGTGCTTCCAACCTGCCAGCTTCGATCGCTTCACGAATGTCGCGCATCAGCTGCTGGTAATAGGACAGATTGTTCCAGGTCAGGAGCATCGCCCCAAGCGCCTCTTGCGAGCGCACCAGATGGTGCAGATAGGCGCGCGAATAGTCGCGTGCGGCCGGGCAGTCGCTTTCCTCATCGAGCGGACGCGGATCGTCGGCATGGCGGGCGTTGCGCAGATTGACCTTGCCGCGCCGTGTATATGCAAGGCCGTGGCGCCCTGCCCGCGTCGGCATCACGCAGTCGAACATGTCGATGCCGCGCGCTACCGACTTCAAGATATCGTCCGGCGTGCCGACACCCATCAGGTAGCGCGGCCGCTCAACCGGCAGCTCCGGGCAAGTGATGTCGAGCATCTCCAGCATCACCGCTTGCGGCTCGCCGACAGCCAGCCCGCCGATCGCGTAGCCCTTCAGCTCCATTGCCTTCAGCGCCTGCGCCGAGCGCAGCCGCAGATCCGGCACGTCGCCGCCTTGCACAATGCCGAACATCGCCTTGCCGGGCTGCTCGCCGAATGCCGTCTTGCAACGCTCGGCCCAGCGCAACGACAACTCCATGGCACGCTCGATCTCGTTCTGCTTGGCCGGCAGAGCCGTGCATTCGTCGAGCTGCATCTGGATGTCGGAATCGAGCAGCCCCTGGATCTCAATCGAACGCTCCGGCGACATCTCGAAGGCGCCGCCGTCGATATGCGAACGGAAGGTCACGCCGTTCTCGGTCAGTTTCCTCAGCTTCGATAGCGACATCACCTGGAAGCCGCCGCTGTCGGTCAGGATCGGATGCGGCCAGCGGGCGAACTCATGCAGGCCGCCGAGCCGCGCCACGCGCTCGGCGCCAGGTCTCAGCATCAGGTGGTAGGTATTACCAAGGATGATGTCCGAGCCGACGCCGCGCACCTGATCCATATACATGGCCTTCACCGTGCCGCCGGTACCGACCGGCATGAAGGCAGGCGTGCGGATTTCCCCGCGCGGCATGGTGATTGCACCACGCCGCGCCCTGCCGTCGGTCGCCAGCACCTTGAAGGTGAATGCGTCAGTCATTGAATTCCCTAGCCATCGAACTCCTTGTCGAATACCAGCGCGTCCGGAGCTTGCTTATCGAGCGATTGACGGTAGCGGATGCAGCCGCGCATGAATTTCGGCCACGGCGGCACGGCAATCGCCGGCTCGGTCTTTTCGGGCAAAAGCGACCACAGGTCGGGATGATGCCAGCACAGATCATGGCCGGTGGCGTCGCGGTGTTGGCGGATGCCGGCGCGTAATTTCCTGACCTCGCCGATCAATGCTTCGCGGTCGAAGGTTTCCAGGTCATCGTCCATTACTATCCTCCCTGAACAGAAGACTTGCGTCTCCATAGGAATAAAACCTGTAGCGATTCTCGATGGCATGCGCATAGGCCGCCCGCATCGTCTGCAAACCGCAGAAGGCCGAGACCAGCATGAACAGCGTCGAACGCGGCAGATGGAAATTGGTCATCAGCATGTCGGCGGTCTTGAAGCGATAGCCGGGGGTGATGAAGATGTCGGTCGGGCCTGACCATGCGGCCAGCCTGCCCTCCTCGCCAGCCGCGCTCTCCAGCAAGCGCAGCGATGTCGTGCCGACACCGATAATGCGCCCTCCTTTTGCTTTCGCCGCATTCAGCGCCTCGGCGGTTTCCGCGCTGACCGAACCGGTCTCGGCGTGCATCTTGTGGTCGGCGGTGTCGTCCGCCTTCACCGGCAGGAACGTACCGGCGCCGACATGCAGCGTGACGAAACGGCGCTCTATGCCCTTGGCATCGAGCGTCGCAAACAGCTCCGGCGTGAAATGCAGCCCTGCCGTCGGCGCGGCGACCGCGCCCTCCTCCCTGGCATAAATGGTCTGGTAATCGCTTCGGTCGCGTTCGTCGTCGTCACGCTTGGAGGCGATGTAGGGCGGCAGCGGGATGTGGCCGACAGCGTGCAGCGCTTCGTCGAGGAACGGCCCTGACAGGTCGAAGCTGAGCAGCACCTCGCCGCCTTCCCCCTTCTCGATCACGGTTGCATCGAGTTGGCCGAGAAAGCAGGAATTGGCATCATGACCGAAATGGATGCGGTCGCCGGCTGCAATGCGCTTGCCCGGACGCATGAAGGCGAGCCAGCGGTCGGGCGCCGTCCGCATATGCAGCGTGGCTTCGACCTGCGCTGCTGCTTCGCCGCGCCGCCTGATGCCCTTCAATTGTGCCGGAATGACCTTGGTGTCGTTGAAGACCAGCACATCACCGGCCTTGAGCAGGGCCGGCAGGTCGCGCACCGTCAGGTCTTCGAGCCCCTCACCCGGCCTGACCACCAGCATCCTGGCGCTGTCGCGCGGCTCGGCTGGGCGAAGCGCGATGCGTTCTTCCGGCAGATCGAAGTCGAAAAGGTCGACGCGCAAGAAAACCCCGCCTCAAGGTTCCGGGCAGGTCACCGCCCAGGCACCGACACCGTCAATGCTCAGCGTGCCGCCCATCGCGAAACTGGACTGCTCACTGGCCTTGACCAGCCGCAATTTGGCGACGATCGAGCTGAGGCCCTCATCAGTGAGATCGATCAGCATGCGCTCGTCGTCTTCGAATGCCTGTCCAACGATGACTTTCGTTGAGCCTGGCTGTCCGTCCGTGGTCCATGTCTTGCCGCCGGCATCCAGCCACACACGCGCCAGCGCAATGACGGCCGTGTGTCCCATCAAAACATCAATCGATGCCGCGCCGCCGTCGGCGCTGCAGACGATCGATTCCGTCGCCAGCGCCGGAGTGGCCGCCGCGACGAGCACAAATGCGATGGCCGCGACAGCCCGGCCGGTCATTTTACGTCGGCCGCAACCTTGAGCGATACGATCTTGTCGGGGTCCTGCACCGGTTCGCCGCGCTTGATCTTGTCGACATTGTCCATGCCTTCGATGACCTGGCCCCATACAGTGTACTGGCGGTTGAGGAAGGCGGCGTCGTCGAAGCAGATGAAGAACTGCGAATTGGCCGAGTTCGGGTTTTGCGAGCGCGCCATCGAACAGGTGCCGCGGCCATGGTTGGCGTTGGAGAACTCGGCCTTCAGATCGGGCTTGTCGGAACCGCCAGTGCCGGCGCGCGACGGCGCGAAAGACGGCTTGTTGGAATTGCCGAACTTCACGTCGCCGGTCTGCGCCATGAAGCCGTCGATGACGCGGTGGAAGACCACGCCGTCATAGGCGCCTTCGCGTGCTAGCTCCTTGATACGGCCGACATGGCCGGGCGCCAGATCTGGAAACAATTCGATGACGACCTTGCCCTTGGTCGTGTCCATGATAAGCGCGTTCTCGCGGTCCTTGATTTCGGCCATGTCAGAAATATCCTTTTGAAACTTGGGTTTACTTGCCGTCGGCGGCGATGCGCACCTTGATCATGCGATCGGGATCGGTCACCGTCCCGTTCTGCGCCTCGTCGCCTTTCTTGATGTGGTCCACCAGCTCCATGCCGCTGACGACATTGCCAACGATGGTGTACTGGCCATCGAGCGGCGGTGCCGGCGCGAACATGATGAAGAATTGCGAATTGGCGGAATTCGGATCATCGGAGCGGGCCATGCCGACCACGCCGCGCTGGTAGTGCTCGGTACTGGAGAATTCGGCCGGCAGGTCAGGAAGATCGGAGCCGCCGGTGCCGACAGCGTCGGCATTGAAGCCGCTCTTCATGTTGCCGAACTTGACGTCGCCGGTCTGCGCCATGAAGCCGTCGATGACGCGGTGAAAGGCGACGTTGTCGTAGGCGCCCTGGCGCACCAGCTTTTTGATCTGCGCGACGTGTTTCGGCGCAAGGTCGGGCCTCAGCGCGATGGTCACCTCGCCGTCTTTCAGCGTTACGATCATGGTGTTTTCCGGATCAGCGGCAAAGGCCGACACGGATGCGGTCACAAGACCGGCAAACACGGCAAGCAAGAAGGCAAGCTTTTTCAGCTGCATGGGATCTTTCTCCGAATATCTTCGTTCATGCATGTCGTTACCCAAAGCCGGGTTCCACTTTTGGGTGACATGCATTTATTTCGCGAATTTGGCGGCGAGCGCGCCGGCCACGGCCGCCGGCACGAAGGGGCGGATGTCGCCTCCCATCGAAGCTATCTGGCGCACAAGTGTGGCGGTAATGGTGCGCACCGAGGGGCTGGCGGGCAGGAACACCGTCTGCAGCTCCGGCGCCATGGTCTCGTTCATGCCGGCCATCTGCATCTCATAGTCAAGATCGGTGCCGTCGCGCAGGCCGCGGATCATGATCGAGGCGCCATGCTTCCTGGCCGCATCGATGACCAGTCCGTCGAAGGCGACCACTTTGATACGCGCACCGTCGCTGCCGAATTCCGCCTTCGCGGCCGTTTCGATCAGGCCAACCCGTTCCTCGAAGGAAAACAACGGCTTCTTGCCGGGATGGGTGCCGATCGCCGCAAAGATTGTATCCGCCACGGCCAGCGATGCCTTCAGAACGTCGAGATGGCCGTTGGTCAGCGGGTCGAAAGAGCCGGCATAAAGGGCGATGCGTTCGGTCATGGCAGGTGCTTCTAGCGAGCCTCTCCCCTAAAGGCAAATCCGATCGACAGGCCCGCCCCATGAACCTTTTGGCCGACGTGAACGACAGATGAATGTGCCGCTCACAACGGCTTCACGCAGTGTTCACTAAGTTGCAGCTGCAAAAGATGAAACCAAACACCCACCTGATCGTTGTTAGGCGCAGGAGAACACGCACATGCTGATCTACATGCTTGCCACCGCAATGACCGTCGCCATGCTGATCGCTACCGTATTCGGGTTACATCAGGAAGCACAGCGCGTCCGCGCCAAGGCCAATACCAAGCAGTTCGAAGGCTTCGGCATCCGTAGGCCTTATCGGCATTTCTAGAGTGTTTGTTGACAACACCGGACCGACCTATCGGGCTGGCGGCGTCGTGGCAACTCACTCGACGTTGTTGTTGTCAGGCTCCCCACCTTCGGTAGCAGCGCCGCTTTCAGCCTCGACACCCTCTTCGATCTCTTCGTCCGCCTGCGGCTCCGAAATCCGCTCCACCGAAACGACCTTCTCGCCCTCTGCGGTATTAAAGATCGTAACGCCTTTGGTGGCGCGGCTGGCGAAGCGAATGCCGTTGACCGGGACGCGGATGACGGTGCCGCCATCCGAAACCAGCATGATCTGATCATCATTGCCGACCGGGAAGGTCGCCACCAGACGGCCGATTTCGGCCGTTTTCGAAACGTCGGTGGCGCGGATACCCTTGCCGCCGCGACCGGTCAGGCGGAAATCGTACGACGACGAACGCTTGCCGTAGCCATATTCCGTCACCGTCAGCACGAACTGCTCGTGTGCCTTGAGGAATTCGTAGCGCTCGTCCGAAAGCTCCGCCTCTTCGCCGACCTCTTCGTTGGTAAGCTGGATTTCTTCCTCCTCACCGGCGGCGATGTCGGCGGCGAGCCGGCGTTCAGCCACCACCCGCTTGAGATAGGCGGCACGCTCCGCCGGAGGCGCATCGACGTGCTCGATCACCGCCATCGAGATCACCCGGTCGCCATCGGCCATGGCGATGCCGCGCACGCCGACCGAATTGCGGCTCTGGAAGACGCGTACGTCGCTGACCGGGAAGCGGATGCACTGGCCGGAACTTGCCGTCAAAAGCACGTCGTCATTATCGGTGCAGGTCTCGACGCCGAGGATCTCGTCGCCTTCCTCGTCCAGCTTCATGGCGATCTTGCCGTTGCGGTTGACCTGGACGAAGTCCGACAGCTTGTTGCGACGCACGGTGCCACGCGTGGTGGCAAACATGACGTCGAGCTCGCCCCAACTCGTCTCATCCTCCGGCAGCGGCATGATCGTGGTGATGCGCTCGCCCTGTTCGAGCGGCAGCATATTGATCAGCGCCTTGCCGCGCGATTGCGGGTTGCCGATCGGCAGGCGCCAGACCTTTTCCTTGTAGACGATGCCACGCGAAGAGAAGAACAGCACCGGCGTGTGCGTGTTGGCGACGAACAGCCGGGTGACGAAATCCTCTTCCTTGGTCGACATGCCGGAGCGGCCCTTGCCGCCGCGGCGCTGCGCCCGGTAGAGCGACAGCGGCACGCGCTTGATATAGCCGGAATGGCTGACCGTGACGACCATGTCCTCGCGCTGGATCAGGTCCTCGTCTTCCATGTCCGCCCCGCCCTCGGCGAGCTCGGTGCGGCGCGGCGTGCCGAACTCGTCGCGCACGGCGATGAGCTCGTCCTTGACGATCTGCTGGACGCGGGCGCGGGACGACAGGATGTCCAGGTAGTCCTTGATCTCGTCGCCGATCGTGTTCAGCTCGTCGGCGATCTCGTCGCGGCCGAGCGCGGTCAGGCGCTGCAGGCGCAGTTCGAGGATGGCGCGCGCCTGCTCCTCGGAGAGATTGTAGGTACCGTCCTCGTTGATGCGATGGCGCGGGTCGTCGATCAGAAGAATCAGCGATTCCACGTCGCCCGAAGGCCAGCGCCGCTCCATCAACTGCTCGCGCGCCGTCTGCGGGTCCGGAGCGCTGCGGATCAGCTTGATGACTTCATCGATATTGGCAACAGCGATGGCAAGGCCGACCAGCACATGGGCGCGGTCGCGCGCCTTGCGCAGCAGGAATTTCGTGCGCCGGCTGATCACCTCCTCGCGGAAGGCGACGAACGCCTTCAGCATATCGGTCAGCGTCAGCAATTCCGGCTTGCCGCCGTTCAGCGCCACCATATTGGCACCGAAGGACGTCTGCAGCGGAGTGAAGCGGTAAAGCTGGTTGAGGATGACGTCGGCGACGGCGTCGCGCTTCAGTTCGATGACGACGCGGTAACCCTGGCGGTCGCTCTCGTCGCGAATGTCGGAAATGCCCTCGATGCGCTTGTCGCGCACCAGTTCGGCCATCTTCTCGATCATCGACGCTTTGTTCACCTGATAGGGAACCTCGGTGATGACGATCGATTCACGGTCGTTGCCGCGCGCCTCGACGTTGACGCGGCCGCGCATGACGATGGAGCCGCGGCCGGTCGAATAGGCGCTGTAGATGCCGGAACGGCCAAGCACGATGCCGCCGGTCGGGAAATCCGGTCCCGGAATGATCTCCATCAGCGCCGGAAGGTCGATCGCTGGATTGTCGATGAGGGCAATGGCGCCGTTGCAGACCTCGCCCAGATTGTGCGGCGGGATGTTGGTGGCCATGCCGACGGCGATGCCGCCGGAGCCGTTGACCAGCAGGTTCGGAAAGCGCGCCGGCAGGACTTTCGGTTCGCTGCCCGACGCATCGTAAGTGTCCTGGAAATCGACGGTGTCCTTGTCGATGTCTTCCAGCAACTCATGCGCGACCTTGGTCAGCCGCGATTCCGTGTAGCGCATCGCCGCGGGCGGATCGCCGTCGATCGAGCCGAAATTGCCCTGCCCGTCAATCAGCGGCACGCGCAGCGACCAGTCCTGCGCCATGCGCACCAAAGCGTCGTAGATAGAGGCGTCGCCGTGCGGATGGTATTTACCCATCACGTCGGCGACCGGGCGTGCCGATTTCACATATTTACGATTCCAGTGATAGCCGCTCTCATAGGCGGCGTAGAGGATGCGGCGATGCACCGGCTTGAGGCCGTCGCGCACGTCCGGCAGCGCGCGACTGACGATCACGCTCATGGCGTAATCGAGATAAGAGCGCTGCATCTCCTCGATGATGGATATCGGCTCGATGCCGGTGGGGCCGCCGTCGGCGCCGCGCGGTGTCTTTTGGTCAGTCAAATCGGATCACAATCTAATCAGGAATCACTTGGTGCTTATATAGGAAGCCGGCCCGAAACTCCAACAATCGCGGCAGTTTTCCAATGTGGTTTTTAGCGGCAAATTCAAAAGGATACACCAATTGCGACGATATGGCCGTGGCACCCGTTCACCGGCGTCGCCGGCGGGCGCGATAAGTACCCGGCGCCTCGCCCATCAGCCGCCGGAAACGGCGGTTGAAGGTTGATAGATCGTTGAATCCCGCCGCAAAGGCGATCGCCGAAATTGTGTTATCTGACGTCCGCAGCCGCACGGCTGCCCTGTGCAGCCGCGTTCTCAGCAGGAATTGGTAGGGCGTCATACCGGCAACGTGCCGGAAGGTGCGCAGGAAATGGTAAGGGCTTGTGGCGGTCTCGTCGGCGAGTTCGGCAAGCGAGATCGGCCGGTCGGCATCGACTTCAATGCGCCGCACCGCTTCGGCAACACGCTTCTGGTCACGGCGGCTCGGCGTCCGTCCCCGATCCGTTGCGCTGCAAGCCGCTGTTACCGCGGCACCGGCAATGCGCAGGGCGAGTTCCTCGAACGCGCCGGTGTCGGCCATCTCGCGCGCCGCCTCCGCTTCGGCGAGCAGCGGCACCAGCGCCGGCAAGGGCGGCAGGTGCGGCGTGCTGAAATCGAACGTCTTGGCGCCCGGCACGTCGGCGACGATCCGCTCCATGCAGGCCGGTCCGAAATGGAAGGAGAGGCAGCGGTCGCCGGCGCCATGCTCGTGCCCGCACTCGTAGCATGTGCCGGGATTGCCGAGCAGGAGCGCGCCCGGCGCCAGCATCGCCGTGCCCTGGCGGGCACGATAGCGGAAGGTGCCGCTGGTTACGGCAGCAACGCAGAAATCCCGATGCTCCTCCTCGAATGGCCTGTCAGCGGCGCTGGCGGTGCAGATGACATCCGACACCTGCCAGCCTCGGCCCGACGCCAGCCTATGCGCGCTCGTCGTCATCGCCCAAACATAGCAATTTTTCCCAAGCGCAGAACCCCTGCCGGCCTCTATGCTTGTCGGTCTCCTGACAAGATGAGAGCGAAGCCATGTCCAATTCCTTTGCCAAGGCCCTGCACAGCGATGGGCCCACACCGGCCCTTGCCGAGAAACTGAACCTTTACGGCCGCTTCGTCGGCGCCTGGACGTTCGACGCCACGCGCCATCTCGAAGACGGTCAGGTGCTGACCGGGCGCGGCGAGGTGCATTTCGGCTGGGTGCTTGAAGGCCGCGCGATCCAGGACGTATGGATCCTGCCAGCTCGTGACGCTGGTTCCTCCCCTTCGCTCGGCAAATGGACCTTCTATGGCACGACGTTGCGCGTCTATGACCCAGGCGTCGACGCCTGGCACATCTTCTGGAGCGACCCGCGCAACCAGTATTACAGCCGCCAGCTGGGCCGCGTCGAAGGCGACACGATCGTCCAATTAGGCGCAGACGGCACCGGCCCTTCGGTACGCTGGAGCTTTTCCCGGATCACCGGAGATTCCTTCCGCTGGCTGGGCGAGCGTTCGTATGACGACGGCGCCACCTGGCGTCTCGAAGTCGAGTTTCTGGCGCGCCGCACCGCCAGCCCCTGATCCGCACGGTTTCCACTGGCTTCGCTTTGCTCTACCAATCCCGCTAACCGGCGTTGCCGGCGGGGAGGGTCAGCATGCCGAGCTTCGACAGCCTGTTCAACGCCTTCGTCACCATACTGGTGACGATCGATCCGCCCGGCCTCGCGCCGCTCTTCCTTGCCGTGACCCGCGGCATGAACCGCGAGGAGCGCAACCAGGTCTCCGTGCGCGCCTCGATCATCGCTTTCCTGGTGATGGCATTGTTCGCAATCGCCGGCGCGTCGATCCTGTCGGTCTTCGGCATCACCCTGCCGGCCTTCCGCGTCGCCGGCGGCTTTCTGCTGTTCTTCATCGCCTTCGAAATGGTGTTCGAGCGCCGGCAGGACCGTAAGGAGAAGATCGGCGACGTCGCCATCACCAGGGACATGATCCACAACATCGCCGCCTTTCCGCTGGCGATCCCGCTGATTGCGGGTCCCGGCGCGATTTCGGCGACCGTCCTGCTCTCAAGCTCGTTTCAGGGTTTTGGCGCGCAGACAGCCCTTGTCGGCATCATCGCCATCTGCCTCGTCATCACCTACCTGGTGTTCGTGCTGTCAGAGCGCATCGACCGTATTCTCGGCCAAACCGGCCGTTCGATCCTGACACGGCTGCTCGGCGTCATCCTGGCGGCGCTCGCCATACAGTTCGTCGCCGACGGCATCAAGGCGCTGATGGCGACCTAGGAACTGCCCTACTTCGCTGTCGTTTCAATGACTTCGAAGTCATGGGTAATCTCGGCAGTCTTGGCCATCATTGCCGAGGCCGAGCAGTATTTCTCGATCGAAAGCCCGATCGCCCGCTTCACCTTGTCGTGTGACAGCGCCCGGCCCTTGACGACAAAATGCATGTGAATGCGGGTGAACACCCTGGGATCGGCTTCTGCACGGTCGGCATCGAGTTCGACCACGCAATCTTCGACCGCCTCGCGCCCCTTTTCGAGGATATGGACCACGTCATAGGCCGAGCAGCCTCCGGTGCCGATCAGCACCAGTTCCATTGGGCTCGGCCCCGGCGTCTTGCCCTCCGGCCCGAACGCCGTGCCTAGCACCAGCTTGTGCCCACTGGCGGACTCGCCAACAAAAGTGCGCTCCTCCACCCATTTGACCCTTGCTTTCACTTGATACGTCCTTTCACCGCTCAAACGCATAACGTCCCGAAAATCCAAGACCGATTTTCGGGACGCCATTTCGTGGCCAAGGTGCTGGCGCTTTTCGCCGCAAGGGCAGTCCGCCCCGAGAAATCAGAACGGGATTTCGTCGTCCAGCTCGCGCGATGAACCGCCGCCGCCGCCCTTGTTGGCGCCACCGCGATTGAAACTTTCGCCCGGGCCTGACTGGCCGAAATCGGAACCGCGGCTCGCACCACCACCGGCATAGTTGCCGACCTGGCCGCCGCCCTCGCCCCGTGCGTCGAGCATCTGCAGCTCGCCGCGGAATTTCTGCAACACAACCTCAGTCGTATAGCGGTCATTGCCGGTCTGGTCCTGCCATTTGCGCGTCTGCAGCTGGCCCTCGACATAGACCTTCATGCCTTTCTTCAGATACTGCTCGGCCACCTTGGCGATCTGGTCGTTGAAAATCACGACATTGTGCCACTCGGTCTTTTCCTTGCGCTCTCCAGATGTTTTGTCGCGCCAGCTTTCCGACGTCGCGATGCGGATATTGACGACCGGGTCACCCGAATTCAGGCGGCGGATTTCAGGGTCCGCACCGAGGTTGCCCACCAGAATGACCTTGTTGACGCTACCCGCCATGATACTTCTCCGCGCTCATCCGAAACCAGATTTTCTGTCGCTGCACCTTACAGACTATGGATAATCCCTGCCTGCTGTGGCTGCCTTTTCCCACAAGGTTTTTTGTTCTCTTTTCGTTCTAGGTTAAAGGTCCTGCACTGTCAATAGATGTCAGTAACAGGTAGTGTCTTGGCGTCGAACTTCCACGAACCCGGAGATCGAGGCGAACTCAATGAAGATGGTCGAGCATGACGATCAGCCGCAAGAAGAATGGCGGACGGGAGTAAAGACCCGCATGCATGTCTCGGCCTGCAACGGCGCAACTCAACTTTGCATATTTGAACAATGGGTCGAACCTGCGGTTGGCGCCCCGACACATTGGCACCCGGTCGAGGAAGTGCTTACCGTCATCGCCGGCAGGGCCGAGATGTGGATCGATGACGAGCATCTCGTCTTGACTGCCGGACAGTCGCTTGTTGTTGCCGCGCACAGGCAACATGGCTTCCGAAACGTCGGCTCCGAACTGCTTCATATTCATGCCGTGCTCGCGTCACCAGTTTTTGAGGCAACGTTTAACGGATCTCCAGACATGGTGAGACGCTGGCTTCCGACGCGTTTGTAAAATCTCGCTCGTCGCAAAAAACACTGCCTGTCTTAAAAACGCGACTTGCCAAACCGATAAGTATCGACTTATGCTTTTGGAATGATCGAAGCAGAGATTTTTCGGGCACTGGCCGATCCAACGCGTCGCGCCGTCTATGAGCGGCTCGCCGACGGCGAGATGACGGTATCGGAACTCCGTAATGGCATGCCGGTTTCGCAGCCGGCGGTATCGCAGCATCTCGCGGTGCTGCGAGGTGCCGGCCTCGTGGTCGAACGCCGGGCCGGCCGCAATGCCTATTATCGCGCCGATCCGAACGGGCTTGCGCCGCTGCTCGGCTGGATCGAACGCTACCGCGCGTTCTGGCCAGAGCGCATCGAAAGGCTCAAGACGGTTTTGAAGGACATGGACCAATGACCAGCCGAGGCAAAGAACGCGCGGAAATGGCGGCAGACAAGATCGAGTTCGAGTGCGAGTTGGCCGAGCCGCCGGAAAAAGTGTGGCGGGCGCTGACAGTGCCGGACCTGCTCGCGGCCTGGATGATGCCAAACGACATTGAACCAAAGGTCGGCAACCGCTTTGCCTTTAAAGCGCCGGCTGCGCCGATCGAGTGCGAAATCCTCGACGCGGATCCCGGACGGCTGCTGCGCTATTCCTGGCGGGAGCGGCCGGCGCCCGGCGATACGCAGGTGCCGCCCGACAGCCCGGTGGGCAGCCCAATGAACGATAGCCCAGTGGACAGCATCGTCACCTTTACGCTCGACCGCACCGTTTCCGGCGGCACGCATCTGCGCATCGTCCATGATGGTTTTGCTCGGGCAGCAGTGCCGGAGATCGCGATCGCAGGCGCCGGTTGCCGACTTTCGTTTGAAGCGCGCACTCCCAAGTACAAGCAGAACGCCGCAAACACCCCGCGCCTCTTTATGCGCGCGGCCTGAACGACGACAGTCAAAGGAGATAACGATGAGCGGCCTTGCCAATTTGGTGCCGATGGTGATCGAGCAGTCGAGCCGCGGCGAACGTGCCTTCGACATATTTTCGCGGCTGCTGCGCGAGCGCATCGTCTTCATCAACGGGCCGATCGACGACGGCACCTCGGCGCTGGTCTGCGCCCAGCTTCTGTCGCTGGAATCCGACAATCCCGACAAGGAGGTCTCGCTCTACATCAACTCGCCGGGTGGCGTGGTGACCAGCGGTTTCGCCATCTACGATACGATGCAGTATATCAGCTGCCCGGTCTCCACCGTTTGTATGGGCTTCGCCGCCTCGATGGCCTCGTTTCTCCTGATGGCGGGCACGCCAGGGCGGCGTATCGCGCTACCCAACACCAGCATCGTGCTGCATCAGCCTCTCGGCGGTTTCCAGGGCCAAGCCTCCGATATCCAGCGCCATGCCGAGGGCATCCTTCGCACCAAGCGGCGCATGACCGATCTCTACGCCCACCATTGCGGCCGCACCTACGAAGAAGTGGAACGCACGCTCGACCGCGACTTTTTCATGACCGCCCAGGAGGCCAAGGATTGGGGACTCGTCGACCATGTTTTCGACACTCGCAAGCAGGCCGCATGAACGAGCCGGGCCGGCGGACGCAACCGAGGCGGTTGAGCGCCCGCAATTTCAGCGCCATCGATCTGGTCTTGCCGCCATCACGGCACTATGCACTATAGTGCGGCGATGACCGCCAGCCGTTCATCCAGCCTGTTGTGCCTTGCTATCGCTACTGTGGCCGGCACGAACATGCTGGTGGACATGGCATTTGCCCAAGATAATTCGACGTCTTCGCAAAAGGGCGCCCTGCCCGGCGTGACCAGCGACTATCGCATCGCCGAGCCAGGGCCGCAGCCTGAGCCCGACGACGCGGTTCCAAGCAGCGGCAACGGCACGTTCAAGATCGGCGATACCGACGTTCGGATTTCCGGCAGCATAACCATCGATGTCGCTACCGGCGGAATCAGGCCCCCCAGCCGGTAAGTTCGCCTGGTATGCCCGACAAATGTGCGCTTCAAACGAACAGCCCCGTCATTGCTTGTGCAATTGACGGGGCTTCTTGGATCTAAAATCCAAATCGCCGGGAGTGTACTGCCGGCTTTTTATTTCGGATGCTTCGCGGCGTTCAGCCGACGATCCGACTAGCAGTCTCTGATTGTTGTGGGGATCGGCAGGTCAACGTTGGCAGGTAGCGCAAACGCCTGGCCTAGCCACTTATACCTGCCGCGGCTCCAGCGACACGTGGAGCCTCAAGGAACTGTCCGGTGGAGTCATGCCTCTGCTCTCCTTCTGTTCGTTGCGACTGTCGTCGAAGCGCTCATCGCATAACCCGCGGCGTCTCGCAGGCTAGCCCCAGGCCGCGAGGCCATCGAAAGACGGCCGGCTTCGTTGACGTTTGGAGTCTGCCCCCGTGACAGATGGACGTCAACCTTGAATGGCCGATTACCGAAAAATGTGATCGCGAGACGCTTTGTGAACCCCGGGTGAACCCAGCCGCACGGGCAGCTTTTGTCAGGAGCGTGTTCGGCCTTTGTTCTTTCCGCTTGCCCGTTCGCGCGAAAGGCGGTTAAACGCTTTGGTCGAGAGTTGTGGCGTCTCTCGAAAAGGCGGCGAAATTACCTACATAGGGGATGGTCGGGAAAACCCGCCCATCCCACGAATTCCAGATTCTGAGGCGGCGACCGGCGATGGCCGACCATAAATATCTCTCCATTCGCGGGGCACGCGAACACAATCTGAAGAATGTCGATCTCGACCTGCCGCGTGACAGCCTGATCGTCATGACCGGGCTGTCGGGGTCAGGCAAGTCGTCGCTTGCCTTCGACACGATCTATGCCGAGGGCCAGCGCCGCTATGTCGAGAGCCTTTCGGCCTATGCACGACAATTCCTCGAAATGATGCAGAAGCCGGACGTCGACCAGATCGACGGCCTGTCGCCAGCCATCTCCATCGAGCAGAAGACTACCTCGAAGAACCCACGTTCGACTGTCGGCACCGTCACCGAGGTCTACGATTATATGCGGCTTTTGTTCGCCCGCGTCGGTGTACCCTATTCGCCGGCCACCGGCCTGCCGATCGAGAGCCAGACGGTCTCGCAGATGGTCGACCGGGTGCTTGCAGTCGAGGAAGGCACCCGGCTGTTCATCCTGGCGCCGATAGTGCGCGGCCGCAAAGGCGAGTACCGCAAGGAACTGCTGGAGCTGCAGAAGAAGGGTTTTCAGCGCGTCAAAGTCGATGGCGTCTTCTACGAGATCGCCGACGTGCCGGCGCTGGACAAGAAGTACAAGCACGACATCGACGTCGTCGTCGACCGCATCGTCGTGCGCGGCGATCTGGCGACACGGCTCGCCGATTCCATCGAGACCGCGCTGAAGCTTGCCGACGGACTGGCGGTAGCGGAATTTGCCGACAGGCCGCTCGACGCCAGCCAGACCGGCGAGGATTCGGTCAATAAATCGAAGAACGAGACGCATGAACGCATGCTGTTCTCGGAAAAGTTCGCCTGCCCGGTATCCGGCTTCACCATTCCCGAGATCGAGCCCAGGCTGTTCTCCTTCAACAATCCGTTCGGCGCCTGCCCGACCTGCGATGGGCTCGGCAGCCAACGCGCCATCGATGCCAGCCTGGTCGTGCCCGACGAGAATGTCTCGCTGCGCGCCGGCGCCGTCAGCCCTTGGGCGAAATCGACGTCGCCCTATTATGCGCAAACGCTGGAAGCGCTGGGCGTTGCCTACGGCTTCAAGCTTGGCGACAAGTTCAAGGATCTGAGCGAAGAGGCAAAGCAAGCCATCCTGCACGGCACCGGCGAGCGCGAAATCACCTTCCACTACGATGACGGCCTGCGCTCCTACAAGACGACCAAGACCTTCGAGGGCGTCATCCCCAACCTCGAGCGCCGCTGGAAGGAAACCGAATCCGCCTGGATGCGCGAGGAGATCGAGCGCTTCATGTCGGCCACGCCGTGCCCGGCCTGCCGCGGCTATCGGCTGAAGCCCGAGGCGCTCGCGGTCAAGATCGCCGGCAAGCACATTGGCGAGGTCACCGAGCTGTCGATCCGCAAGGCCGACCAGTGGTTCACCGATCTGCCCGCTTCTCTCAACGACAAGCAGAACGAGATTGCGGTGCGCGTGCTCAAGGAAATCCGCGAGCGGCTGCGCTTCCTCAACGATGTCGGGCTCGATTATCTGACGCTGTCGCGCAACTCCGGCACGCTGTCAGGCGGTGAGAGCCAGCGCATCCGTCTTGCCTCGCAGATCGGCTCCGGCCTGACCGGCGTACTTTACGTGCTGGACGAGCCGTCGATCGGTCTGCACCAGCGCGACAATGCCCGCCTGCTCGATACGCTGAAGCATCTGCGCGACATCGGCAACACAGTGATCGTCGTCGAGCACGACGAGGACGCCATCCTGCACGCCGACTATGTCGTCGATATCGGCCCGGCCGCCGGCATTCATGGCGGCCACATCATCGCCCAGGGCACGCCGCAGCAGATCATGGCGACGCCCGCTTCGATCACCGGCAAATATCTGTCGGGCGAGCTCGAAGTGGCGACGCCGGCAGTGCGGCGCGAGGCCAAGAAGAACCGCCGGCTGAAGGTCGTCGGCGCGCGCAGCAACAATCTGAAGAACGTCACCGCCGAAATCCCGCTCGGCACGTTTACCGCCGTCACCGGCGTGTCCGGCGGCGGCAAGTCGACCTTCCTGATCGAGACCCTGTTCAAGGCGGCGTCGCGCCGCATCATGGGCTCGCGCGAGCATCCGGCCGAGCACGACCGCATCGAGGGGCTGGAATTCCTCGACAAGGTCATCGACATCGACCAGTCGCCGATCGGGCGCACCCCGCGCTCCAACCCCGCCACCTATACCGGCGCCTTCACGCCGATCCGCGACTGGTTCGCCGGCTTGCCGGAGGCCAAGGCGCGCGGCTACCAGCCGGGCCGCTTCTCGTTCAACGTCAAGGGCGGCCGCTGCGAGGCCTGCCAGGGCGACGGCGTCATCAAAATCGAGATGCACTTCCTGCCCGACGTCTACGTCACCTGCGACGTCTGCCACGGCAAGCGTTACAACCGCGAGACACTGGACGTCCTGTTCAAGGGCAAGTCGATCGCCGACGTTCTCGACATGACGGTCGAGGAAGGCGTCGATTTCTTCGCCGCCGTGCCCGGCGTGCGCGACAAGCTGGAGACGCTGAAACGGGTCGGCCTCGGCTACATCCATGTTGGCCAGCAGGCAACGACCTTGTCGGGCGGCGAGGCGCAGCGCATCAAGCTTGCCAAGGAACTGTCGCGCAAGGCGACCGGCAAGACGCTCTACATTCTCGATGAGCCAACCACCGGCCTGCATTTCCACGACGTCGCCAAGTTGCTTGAAGTGCTGCACGAGCTGGTCGACCAGGGGAACACGGTCGTCGTCATCGAGCACAATCTAGAGGTGATCAAGACCGCTGACTGGGTTCTCGATCTTGGCCCCGAAGGTGGTGACGGCGGCGGCGAGTTGGTGGCGTCCGGCACGCCGGAGGACATCGTCCGCGAAAAACGCAGCTATACCGGGCAGTTCCTGAGGGAATTGCTGGAGCGGCGCCCCGGAGGCAAGCGCGAAGCGGCGGAGTGATGGCAAAGAACGGTCTCATCACGGTCCAAAGCCGCTTCGGCGTGACCGAAACCATCGATCGCCTGGTCGAAACTGTCGAACGTGCAGGATTGCTGGTCTTCGCCCGCATTGATCACGCCGCTGGTGCGCGCAGCGTCGAAACATCACTGCGTCCAACCCAGCTCCTGATTTTCGGCAATCCGAAAGGCGGTACGCCACTAATGCAGGACCGGCAGCTTGCCGGCATCGATCTGCCGGTCAAGGCACTGGCTTGGGAGGACGAGCAAGGCGAGGTCTGGCTTTCCTACAATGACGCACACTGGCTCGCTGAGCGCCACGGCTTGGGCGACGCCAGTTGCAATGCCGTCGCGGCGATCGCCGACGGCATGGACAAGGTGATTGCGGCCGCTGCCGGCGCGGGCCAGTTTTGATGATGAGAGCCGCTCGGGCCGATGATCTCCCCACGGTAATTTCGCTCACCACGGACGCCTACGCGCCCTACACTGCCCTGTTCGGAGCGCCGCCGATCCCCGTCACAGAGGGCTATGCGCCGCGCATCCAACGCGGCGAGGTCTGGCTTTTGGAGCAGAACGGACAGCCGGCCGGCTTGATCGTTCTCGAACGACATGCGGACCATACAATGATCTTCAGCGTTGCCGTTGCGCCAGCCTTTCAGGGCAAGGGTTTCGGCATCGGGCTGCTCGACTGGGCCGAGCAACAGACGCGCTGTGGAGCTTGCCTGAGATCCGACTCTACACCAATGCCAGAATGGAACGGAACGTTTCGTTGTATAAGGCCTACGGCTTTCGCGAAACGGGTCGCCGGCCCAATCCATATCGGCCAGGATGGACGGTCGTCGACATGGCGAAGCCGTCGAGACGACCGCCATCGCGTGATCCTTTTCTGCAAACCGGGAGGACGACCATGACTCAATCAGGAACAATCCGCGCCGGCATGGGCGGCTGGACCTTCGAGCCGTGGGACACGTCCTTCTACCCGGACAAATTGTCGAAGGCCAAGCAACTGCATTATGCCAGCCGGCAGGTGCCCACTATCGAGGTCAACGGCACCTATTATTCGAGCTTCAAGGAACCGACCTTCGTCAAATGGGCCAACGAGGCGCCGGATGGTTTCGTCTATTCGCTGAAGGGCAACCGCTTCGTCACCAACCGCCGCGTGCTCGGCGAGGCCGGGGATTCGATCATGCGCTTCCTCGGGTCGGGCGTCGCGGCACTTGGCAACAAGCTCGGGCCAATCCTGTGGCAGTTCGCGCCGACCAAGAAATTCGACCCGGACGATTTCGAGGCCTTCCTCAAGCTGTTGCCGGAAAAGCAGGACGGCGTTGCGCTGCGTCACGCGGTCGAGGTGCGCAACGACAGCTTCGTCGTGCCGGAGTTCGCCGCCTTGGCGCGAAAGCACAAGGCCGCCATCGTCTATGCCGACCACGCCAAATATCCGGGGATTGCCGACGTTACCGGCGATTTCATCTATGCGCGGCTGCAGACCGGCAACGACGACAATCCCGATTGCTACACGCCAAAGGCGCTCGACGAATGGGCGGCGCGCGCAAAAACCTGGGCGGAAGGCAAGGTGCCGAACGACCTGTCGCGTGCCGACCCTTCAACCGAGGCGCCGGTCAAGCCACGCGATGTGTTCGTCTACTTCATCACAGAGGGCAAGGTCCGCGCTCCATTCGGCGCCATCGCCCTGATGAAGCGGGTCGCAGGCTGACGCCCCGCTGTCGGTGGTCCGCCTGGCTTGGTCCTAAACTACCGGCTATGCGGCGCGTTCGTCCGGACGCCGATCAACCCTGACGATCTCGTTAAAGGCATCGAGATCGACATAGAAGACCTTGGTGATCTCCGCGATGAGTTCGTCGTGGTCATACCCCTGCGATTTCAGAATGTTGATGGCTGTCAGGATGTCGACGCGCTCCGTGAGCCGTCGTTTCTGGTAGTCCTCGACATAGCGCTCCATTGACTGGCCCTGGCTCCCAAGCACCCGAAATGTTGGACGACAACAGATCGCTGGAAGGGAACGGCTTGCGCGCAAGCGTGCCGACGCAGCCGCGCCTTCCCCTGATCTGCCAAGTTGAAACTGGTACGGAAAGCGGCCGACTCACCAAGGCCAAGCAAAATCTAGCACGCAATCTGCAGCGCGCCAGAGTTGCAAAGTAATAGAATCAATAAGAATTCAGACGGTCAGGAATTTGCGGACGTCCGCCCGGTCGAGATCCTCGGCCGGGCCGGTATGAACGATCTGGCCACGGTCCATGATGTTGACCTCGTCGGCCAATTCCCGGCAAAAATCGAGATACTGTTCGACCAAGAGCACGGCGATGCCGGCCTGGTCGCGCAGATAGCGAATGGCGCGGCCGATATCCTTGATGATCGACGGCTGAATGCCTTCGGTCGGCTCGTCGAGCACCAGCAGCTTCGGCCGCATCACCAGTGCCCTGCCGATGGCAAGCTGCTGCTGCTGGCCGCCGGAAAGATCGCCGCCGCGGCGCGCGAGCATCTGCTTCAGCACCGGAAACAATTCGAAGATGTGACCGGGAATGTTGCGGTCGGCGCGCTTCAGCGGCGCGAAGCCCGATTCGAGGTTTTCCCGCACCGTAAGCAGCGGAAATATCTCCCTGCCCTGCGGCACGAATGCGATGCCCGACCGGGCGCGATCATACGCCGCGCTCCGGTCGAGCGCCTTCCCCTCGAAGGCAACACTTCCGCTCGTCAGCCGGTGATGGCCGACGATCGATCTCATCAAACTGGTCTTGCCGACGCCGTTGCGACCGAGCACGCAGGTGATCCTGCCGGCGCCGGCTGTCAGCGAGACACCGCGCAGCGCCTGAGCGGCGCCGTAATGCAGCGTGGCATTGGAGACTTCGAGCATGGTCAGCGCTTTCTCCAACGCGTGAAGAACGAAAGGTCGAAATGATGGAACGGAACGCGCCAGACCATGATCATCTCCCCAGGTAGACTTCGACGACGCGCTCGTCGGCCGAAACGAAGTCGAGGCTGCCCTCGGAAAGCACCGAGCCTTCGTGCAGGCAGGTAACCTTGACGCCGAGCTCGCGCACGAAATGCATGTCGTGCTCGACGACGATGACCGAATGGTCGCGCGCGATATCCCTGAGCAGCCGCGCGGTTTCCTCGGTCTCGGCGTCGGTCATGCCGGCAACCGGTTCGTCGACCAGCAGCAGCAGCGGATCCTGCGCCAGAAGCATGCCGATCTCGAGCCATTGCTTTTGGCCGTGGCTCAGATTGGCGGCGAGTTCGTCGCGCTTGTCGCCAAGCCGGATGATACCGAGGATGTCGTCGATCTGCCGCACTTCCGCGGCCGAGCGACGATGGAACAGTGCCGGGAAGATCGAGCGCGGGCCATTCAGCGCCAGCATCAGATTGTCCTCAATCGTGTGGCTTTCAAAGACGGTCGGCTTCTGGAATTTACGGCCGATGCCCATCATGGCGATTTCGGCCTCGTCGTGTTTGGTCAGGTCGACCTCACCGTTGAAGAAAACCTCGCCCGCATCGGGCCGCGTCTTGCCGGTGACGATGTCCATCATCGTCGTCTTTCCAGCGCCGTTGGGGCCGATGATCGCCCGCATCTCGCCTTTGTCGAGCACCAGCGAAAGGTTGTTGATGGCGCGAAACCCATCAAAGGAAACCGAGACGCCGTCGAGATAGAGGATGGTGTTGCTCTTCGACATCACGCCATCACTCCGCCGGCTGCGGTTCGGCGCTGGAGGCCGACCAGTCGCCCGGCCTTCTCGCCGCCGAACGGTCGGTTTTCGGCGGCACCGGCGCATCGGGATCGATCCCGGCTTCCTCGGCAACCGAGGCCGCCCGCAACGCCTTGGCGTTGCCGCGCCAGGAATCCCACATGCCGATGATGCCCTTGGGCAGGAACAGCGTGACGGCGACAAACAGTCCGCCCAGCGCAAACAACCAGAATTCCGGCAGCACGCCGGTGAACCAGGATTTACCGGCATTGACCAAAAGCGCGCCCATGATCGGCCCGACGATGGTGCCGCGCCCGCCGACGGCGGCCCACACCACCACCTCGATCGAATTGGACGGCTCGAATTCGCCAGGGTTGATAATGCCGACCTGCGGTACGTAAAGCGCACCGGCGATGCCGGCCATCACCGCCGACACGGTGAAGGCGAACAGTTTGACGTTCTCCGCCCGCCAGCCGAGAAAGCGCGTGCGGCTTTCGGCGTCGCGCACCGCCATCAAAAGCTTGCCGTATTTGGAACCGACGATTGCCCAGGTGACGAAGACGGCAGACGCCAGCATGACGGCGCTGGCCGCGAACAGCGCCGAGCGTGTCATGTCGGCCTGCACGTTGAAGCCTAGAATATCCTTGAAGTCGGTCAGGCCGTTATTGCCGCCGAAACCCATGTCGTTTCGGAAAAAGGCAAGCAGCAGCGCATAGGTCATCGCCTGGGTGATGATCGACAGATAGACGCCGGTGACGCGACTGCGGAAGGCAAACCAGCCGAAGACGAAGGCGAGCAGGCCGGGTACTGCAAGCACCATGATTGCGGCAAACCAGAAATGGTCGAAACCGTACCAGAACCACGGCAGTTCCTTGTAGTTCAGGAACACCATGAAGTCCGGCAGCAGCGGATTGCCGTAGACGCCGCGCGAGCCGATCTGGCGCATCAGATACATGCCCATCGCATAGCCGCCGAGTGCGAAGAAGGCGCCGTGGCCGAGCGAGAGGATGCCGCAATAGCCCCAGACGAGATCGAGGGCCAAGGCGAGCAGCGCATAGCAGAGATATTTGCCGGTGAGCGCGACGATATAGGACGGCACGTAAAACGCACTTGTCGGCGAGACCGCAAGATTGAGCAGCGGCACGACGATCGCAACCGCCAGCAGGATGAAGATGGTGATGGCGACGCGGCGGTCGGCGCCGGCGGCAAAGAAGCGTCGCGTGATCATGCTTCCACCGACCTGCCCTTGAGCGCGAACAGACCGCGCGGGCGTTTCTGGATGAACAGGATGATCAGCACCAGGACGACGATCTTGCCGAGGACCGCTCCGGCATAGGGTTCGAGGAATTTGTTGACAATGCCGAGCGAGAAGGCGCCGACCAGCGTGCCCCAGAGATTGCCGACGCCGCCGAAGACGACGACCATGAAGCTGTCGATGATGTAGCCGCGGCCGAGATTGGGCGAGACATTGTCGATCTGGCTGAGCGCGACACCGGCGATGCCGGCAATGCCGGACCCTAATGCAAAGGTCAGGGCATCGACCCACGGCGTCCTGATGCCCATAGAGGCGGCCATCCGGCGATTGGCGGTGACGGCACGCATCTGCAGCCCCCAGGGCGTGCGTTTCATCACGTAAAGCAGCACAGCGAAGGCGCCGAGCGCAAAAGCCAGGATCCAGAGCCGGTTCCAGGTGACCGAAAGCTGGCCGATCGCGAACGAACCTGACATCCACGATGGGTTGCCGACCTCCTGGTTGGTCGGCCCGAAGATGGTGCGCACGGCCTGCTGCAGGATCAGCGAGACACCCCATGTCGCCAGCAGGGTCTCCAGCGGCCGGCCATAGAGGAAGCGGATCAGCCCGCGCTCGATGACAAGGCCGACGAGCGCCGCCACCAGGAAGGCCAGCGGCAGTGCGATGACCAGCGACCAGTCGAACAGGCCGGGAAAGGAATTGCGGATAACCTCCTGCACGACGAAGGTCGTGTAGGCGCCCAGCATGACCATCTCGCCATGCGCCATGTTGATGACGCCCATGACGCCGAAAGTGATGGCAAGGCCAATCGCCGCCAGCAGCAGCACCGATCCGAGCGATATGCCGTACCAGATATTCTGGCCGGCATCCCACAGCGCCAGCGTCGAATTGATGTTGGATATCGCCGCAGTCGCCGCGTCCTTCACCGCACCTTCGGAAGTGGCCTCCACCGACGTGAGCAGCGACACCGCATCGCGGTCGCCGCGCCCACCGATGAGCGCGATCGCCGCCAATTTGTCGGCCTCCGGCCTGTCTGAAACGAGAACCGACGCGGCGTGGGCTTGTTCGAGCAGCGCCTTGACGCTTGCCGCGCTCTCATTGGCGATCGCGGTGTCGAGCGGCTCGATGTTTGCCGCGTCCGGCGTCTTGAACATGGTGTCGGCGGCGGCAATGCGCACCGCCGGATCCTTGGAGCCCAGCGTCAGCGTGCCCAGCGCGTCGCGGATGACGCGGCGCAGCGTGTTGTTGACCTTGATCTTGGTGATGTCGGCCTTGGCTGCTTCGCCAGACTTTTCGCCGGTGAGCGCATCGAGCAGTTCGATGCTGTCGCCGCTCTCCTTGCCGACAAAGACTACTGAATCGGCCTTGCGGACGTAAAGGCTGCCCTCCGCAAGCGCGGCAAGCGGCCGTTCGACGGCTGTGTCGCCGGTTGCCGCAAGCTCGCGCACGACGGCTTCGATCGCTGAAAAATTGGAGGCGGTGGCGAGTTTGGCGACGACCGCGCGCAGATCGGATTCGCTGGCGTTCGACGGCAGCAGCATTCCCAGAAGGAGGAGCAGCATCAGGCCAATCGCGCGGATCAGGATCATCGGTTTCCGGTGGCTCTTGGAGGTTGAATGTCGCCTCCGGGCAGGCTGGAGGACGAGCCCGCCCGGAGGCTTTTGCGGTCTGGGAGGACAGACCGGGAGGATCAGTTGGTTCCCTTGCCGCCGCATTTGCCTGTGGCGACATTGAAGTTGCCGCAGGACAGAGGCGCGCGCCAATCGGAGATCAGGTCCTTGGAGTCAGGCAGGTAGTCGGACCACTCGTCGCCCATTACCAGGCCCGACGTCTGCGAGACGGTTTCGAACTGGCCGTCGGCCTGGATTTCGCCGATCAGCACCGGCTTGGTGATGTGATGGTTCGGCATCATGGTTGAATAACCGCCGGTCAGGTTCGGCACCGAGACGCCGACCATGGCGTCGATGACCTTGTCCGGATCGGTGGTGCCGGCCTTCTCGACCGCCTTCACCCACATGTTGAAGCCGATATAGTGGGCTTCCATCGGATCGTTGGTGGTGCGCTTGTCGTTCTTGATGAACTTGTGCCAGTCGGCGATGAACTTCGCGTTCTCGGGCGTATCGACGCTTTCGAAATAGTTCCAGGCGGCGAGATGGCCGACCAGAGGCGCAGTGTCCAGACCGGCAAGCTCTTCCTCGCCGACCGAGAAGGCCATGACCGGGATGTCCTCAGCCTTGATGCCCTGGTTGCCGAGCTCCTTGTAGAACGGCACGTTGGCGTCGCCATTGACGGTCGAGACGACGGCGGTCTTCTTACCGGCCGAGCCGAATTTCTTGATCGCCGAGACTTCGGTCTGCCAGTCGGAGAAGCCGAACGGCGTGTAGTTGACCATGATGTCTTCGGCGGCAACGCCCTTCGCCTTCAGATAGGCCTCGAGGATCTTGTTGGTGGTGCGCGGGTAGACGTAGTCGGTGCCTTCGAGCACCCAGCGCTTCACCGAACCGCCATCCTCGCTCATCAGATAATCGACGGCCGGAATGGCCTGCTGGTTCGGCGCCGCACCGGTGTAGAACACGTTGCGCTCGCTTTCCTCACCCTCATACTGGACCGGGTAGAACAGGATGTTGTCGAGCTCACTGAACACCGGCAGCACCGATTTGCGCGACACCGAGGTCCAGCAGCCGAACACCGCGGCGACCTTGTCCTTCGAGATCAGCTCGCGCGCCTTTTCGGCGAACAGCGGCCAGTTGGAAGCCGGATCGACGACCACTGCCTCGAGCTTCTTGCCGAGCAGGCCGCCCTTGGCATTCTGCTCTTCGATGAGCATCAGCATGGCGTCCTTCAGCGTTGTCTCCGAGATCGCCATGGTTCCCGACAGCGAATGGAGGATGCCGACCTTGATGGTGTCGTCGGCCGCCTTGGCGGGAACGCTCATCAGCAGGCCGGCGGTGACCACGCCGGCCGAAAACATTTTTGCTATTGTCGAGAAACTGCCCCTCATACTTTTAAACTCCCAAGCTGGTTAACTGCATCGGAACAGACCATGCAACGGCTGTGCCAATCACCGGAGCAAGGTCGGAGGATTTGAGATTTCCCAGCTCTGTCAGTCGGTTAATGTATTAGCTGCAGGAGATGAACCTCGCCTGCTATGTTCGAAACGAGAAAGGATCACCCATATCAGCCTAAGTTTTGCTCACATATAGGCCAATGCCTGAATTTTGAGCAGCATCATATGAGTGCTGGCGAGGATTGCAGCGCCGCGGCGAAATGGGCAAGTTTGAACCCCTTTAACGAGCGATCAAATGGCTTTCAGAGCTTCTTGCATTTTCACTGCCATGCTTCTGCTGGCGGCGACGACCGTAGCGCGCGCCGGCTTCAGCGACGGCAAGCTGCCGGACGGCTCCTATCATTGCGAAGTCTACCTGCTTGGCATGTTCCTCAGCCTCGGCGACATCACCATCAAGGGAAACGTCTATAGCGGTCCTGTGAGCTTCGGCATCGCGCCGCAGAGCTACAATTACCAGATGGATGCAGACGGCGTGATCACCTGGCTAGGTCCGCTGGGTGGCTATACCAGTGGCGGCAATTCGATCTCGCTTACGCAGGCGACGCTGGAAAGCGGAACCACCCCGTCCTTCGACATCATCATGAAGCAGCCAGACGGCGCCTTTACCGCCTCGACCTGCACGAAGCGTTGAAAAAAGTACGGAACCTGGCGAGGTTCCGTACTCCGAAGCACAAAGCCGCCTAGCTCTCCGCCGCCAGATCGAGCGCCAGCCGGGTCATATCGGTGAAAAGCCCCTGGCGTTCGGAATAGTCGGTCTGCTCGCCGGTTGCCACGTTGTCGACGACGGTCAGGATCGACAGCGCCCGAGCGCCGAAATCGGCCGCAATGCGGTAGAGTGCGCTGGTTTCCATGTCCACGGCGAGCGCGCCCTGTGCCTGTGCTTCGGCAAAGCGTTCGCGCCCCAGCGGATGATAGAAAATATCGCTGCAAATGGTCAGCCCGGCCCGATGGTCGATGCCGAGTTCCGAAGCTCGGGCCAATGCCTGGGTCAACAATGCCGGATCGGGGCCGGCATCGGCACGATAGAGTCCAAAAACCTGGCCGCTCTCCGCATTTTCGCCACGCACCGATTGCGCGATCACCAGGCTGCGCAGCGCCATCTCGGCGGTCAGGCCACCGCAGGTACCAGTGCGGATCAGTGTTTTCGCACCATAGAAGTCCAGCAGCTCATGCACATAGACCAGGAACGAAGAGACGCCGATGCCGGTGGATTGGATGCTGACAGGTTTGCCGCGAAACAGCCCGGTAAAGCCGAGCGCGCCGCGGCGGCGGTTGACGCAGCGCGGCGCTTCCAGAAAGGTTTCCGCCATCCATTCAGCGCGCTGCGGGTCGCCCGGCAGCAGCACCGTGCTTGCGTAGTCGCCTTTGCTAGCTTCGTTGTGTGGCGTCACGGCATGCTTTCCAAAACCCGTCGCCCGTTTCGCCTGCAATCATGGCAGTCTCACGACATTGCGCAAGCGGAGCGTTGGAAGGGTCAGGATTCCAGCATGTCCTTTACGATCGTGGCCAATTGCTTGAGCGAAAACGGCTTCGGCAAGAAGCCGAAATGCGCGTCGGCCGGCAAGTTCTTGGCGAACGCGTCTTCGGCATAGCCGGACACGAAGATGAACTTGATGTCGGGCTGCCGTTTGCGCAATTCGCCGAGCAGCGTCGGGCCGTCCATTTCCGGCATCACCACGTCCGACACCACGACGTCGACCTTGCCGCCGAGCGCTTCGTAGACCTCAAGCGCCTCGACGCCGGACGACGCCTCGTGGACGGTGTAGCCGCGCGATTTCAGCGCCCGCATGCCGCCCATGCGCACGGCGTCCTCGTCCTCGACCAGCAGCACCGTGGCCGAGCCCGACAGGTCCTTGGCTGAGTCGGCGATCCTGGTAGGTGCGGCCGGCGCCTCTCCAGCCTCGCCCGCCTTCTTTGCCTCCGCAATGTGCCGCGGCAGGAAGATGCGGAACACGGATCCCTTGCCGACTTCGGAATCGCAGAAGATGAAGCCGCCTGTCTGCTTGATGATGCCATAGACCATGGACAGGCCGAGGCCAGTTCCCTTGCCAACCTCCTTTGTCGTGAAGAAGGGCTCGAAGATCTTTTTCAGCACATCAGGCGCGATGCCGCTGCCGCTGTCCTCGACCTCGACCAGCACATAGTCGGCCGGTGTAAGTTCGCGATAGGAAAAGGTCTTGCACTCCCCTGCGCTGACGTTGCGGGTACGTACGGTGAGTTCGCCGCCGGCCGGCATCGCGTCGCGTGCATTGACCGCCAGATTGACCACCACTTGCTCGAATTGCCCGATATCGACCCTGACCGGCCACAGGTCGCGGCCATGGTCGATCTTGAGCTTGACGTCGTTGCCGACCAGCCGGGCAAGCAGCATCCTTAGATCGGCGAGCACGTCGGTCAGGTTGAGCACCTCCGGCCGCAGTGTCTGCTTGCGCGAGAAGGCCAGCAACTGCCGCACCAGCGAGGCCGCCCGGTTGGCGTTCTGCTTGATGTTCATGATGTCCGGGAATGACGGATCGGACGGCCGGTGGTTGGTCAACAGCAGGTCCGAGGCCATGATGATGGCGGTCAGCACATTGTTGAAATCATGCGCGATGCCGCCGGCGAGTTGGCCGACCGCCTGCATTTTCTGGCTCTGCGCCATCTGGCCCTCGAGGGCCTTTTGCTCGGTGGTTTCCACGGCATAGACGATGGCCGATTCCTCGGCGCCCTCGCCGCCGGTGCCGTCAGCGACCGCATTGACGTAGAAGCGTATGTGGCGCTCCTCATTGCCGGGCAGCACCGTATCGATCGGCTCGATGTCAGCCTGTCGCTGGCGTGCCTTTTCAAAGGCCGCGGCGAAAGCCGGCCGGTCGCGCTCGTGGATCACCGTATCCAGCCGCACACGCCGATCGACCGCGTCGCGGTCGACGACCGAGGAAAACAGCGACAGGAACGGCGCATTGGTGCGCAGGATGCGGCCGGCATGATCGACGCCGGCTATCGCCATCGGCGTCGAGTTGAAGAACCGCGTGAAGCGTATTTCCGATGCACGGAGGTCGGCCGAAGCGTCCTCGCCTTGCGTCCGGTTGAGCACGATGGTGCGAGTCGGGCCGTTGAGCCCCTCTCGGCTGGCCGAGACACGATGCATGAAGCGCACCGGCAGCGCCTCGCCGGTCATCGTCGTCAGATCGAGGTCGATAACGGCATTGCGCGTGGTACCAGCGTCGGCCTTGACCGAACGGACCAGCGCCATGCCGTCGCCGGCGACGATCTCCGGCAGCGTGATGGCGCCGGGAGTGAAGCTGGCCAGGTCGATGCCCAGCCACTCCGCAAGGGTCGCGTTGATATAGGTGACGCGGCCTTCCTGGTCGGCCGAAAAGAAACCGGCCGGCGCGTGATCGAGGTGATCGATCGCCTTTTGCAGGTCGAGAAAGAACCGCTCCTGCTCGGCCCGTTCCTGCGAGATATCGGCAAGCTGCCAGGCAAGCATCGGCAGCCGCTGGCCTGGAACGCTGAACGCGCGGGCCCGGACGCGGTACCAGCGCGCGCCCGGTTCGGCGCCTGGCCGAATGGACTGCGCAAGCCGAAACTCGCCGTCGCCCGGCTGGCCGTCGCGCAGGCCGGACGCCAGCCGGTATATGGTCACCGAGGCCTCGGGAACGTCTGAAAGCAAACCTTCGACCGTCTTGATGTCAGCGGCCGACTCGGCACCCGTCATATCGGCATAGGTCCGGTTGGCGTAGATGATACGGCCTTTCGTGTCGGTGA
Source organism: Mesorhizobium sp. M0909 (assembly GCF_040319515.1). Classification (NCBI taxonomy): domain Bacteria; kingdom Pseudomonadati; phylum Pseudomonadota; class Alphaproteobacteria; order Hyphomicrobiales; family Phyllobacteriaceae; genus Mesorhizobium; species Mesorhizobium sp. M0909. The sequence goes on along the minus strand of NZ_JAMYOA010000013.1, from coordinate 90,562 downwards.
CCAGGAGACCTTGTGACATCGAATCGACGAAAGCTTTCGACAGTTCGTCGCTTGTCGAGCGCGGCGTGATATGCACGAAGCCGATCGCAGTGGCGAATAGAAAGCCGACGCCGATCATCGCCAGCACGCCAAGCATGCCGAGCAGGAATGGATCGCCAAGTCGCTCGCGGAAAAGGCCGAAGACGATCGCTGCCCCTGTCAGGACGACGATGAAAACGATGAGCCGGGTGACCGCGCCCGGTCGCGTGTTCTGGTCGACGATAGGTACCGGATAGAAATCGCCGCGCGCTTCCTTGGCCATGTGCCCCCTGCTCGTGAATTCCGGTGTCGGTTGAATCATATTCTCAGGGTCGGGAAAAGGCCCGGCGGCAGATGTCCGCTAAAAATGACGCCGTTCGGCTCCCGGTTTCGAGCTGTTCACGAAGCGTGAAAGGCAACTTGCGGTGGCCTGCCGCAACAGTCTAGTGTCGCCTCTCTTCGAAAGCTGATTTTGGGGGAACCAATGCTGCAATGGCTGGATGGCGTGGCGGGGCCTGGTTATGCCGCAGCAATCCTATGGACGTTTGCAGTACTTGTCCTGCTGCTCATCATTCTTCTTATCATCAGGCTGGTCCGCAGCCTGACATTCGGAACATTCGTCGCCGGCGGCAGGAACCGCAAGACGCGGCTGGCTGTCATGGATGCCACAGCGGTCGACAGTCACCGGCGGCTGGTGCTGGTGCGCCGCGACGATATCGAGCACCTGCTCTTGATCGGTGGTCCGACCGACGTCGTCGTCGAGCGCGACATCAGGCTCTCGGCGCTGCGCCGCCCGGCATTGACCGGAGACAGCAGCCACCAGCCGGCAGCAAGGCCAGCTCAGACCACAGCCGCGCCGGCGAGGCAAGCGCCGCCGCAGCCGGCAATCGCGGCCGCACCCCCTGTCCGAGCTCGCCAGACGGCGACGATGCCGGCAACAATGCCGGCGCCTACGCCGGCGCCGAAACCGGCATCGAACGTCACACCGTTGCCAAGTTATGGATCCGTCAATGCCAATGCGCCGCGGCATGCGCCGCAGCCGGCAAGACAGGACTCCCCGGCAAAATACGAGCCGCCGGCACAGCATGAGTCGATCGACGATGCGCTGATGAAGGAGCTGGAGGTTTCCCTCGACGAGCCACGCTTCAGCCAAACGGCGAGCAAGCCGGTGGCGAAGGCATCGCCCTCTCTCGACGACGAGATGACGAAGCTCCTCGGCGAGTTGTCCAATCAGAAAAGATAGGGCGATAGCGAACGGCCAATGAAAATGGCCGGAAAACCGGCCATTTTGAACGCTTTACCGATGCCGTGTTTTTCCCGCCGGCTCAGTCGTCGCGGTAGACCTTCTCGCGCCGCTCATGGCGCTCCTGTGCCTCGATCGACAAGGTGGCGATCGGGCGCGCGTCGAGCCGCTTCAGCGCGATCGGCTCGCCCGTCTCCTCGCAGTAACCGTAAGTGCCTTCGTCAAGGCGCTGGAGGGCCGAATCGATCTTGGAGATGAGTTTTCGCTGGCGATCGCGGGCGCGAAGTTCGATGGCGCGGTCGGTTTCGGAGGAGGCGCGATCGGCGAGGTCGGGGTGGTTGGCGTTTTCCTGCTGCAGGATTTCGAGAGTTTCGCGCGCTTCGCGCAAGATGTCGTTCTTCCAGGTGACGAGCTTCATGCGAAAGTAGGATTTCTGCCGCTCGTTCATGAACGGCTCGTCTTCGGAGGGTACGTAATCGGCGGTAACGATGTCGTTCATTCGACTCACCCAACAAACCCCAAATTTGGCGCCTATATATTCGCGGACCGAAAACTGCACAAGCGCAATCGACGACAGTTTCACGCATTTGTTTATGTGGGACAAACCGACATTGGCGACATCATTCGCATGAACGGCACGCCCGAATTCGCGCATGATTCATTATGCTTGAGGGGGCATCGGCATTGCGTGCGAAGCACTTCTGATGACTAATTCCTGCGGCCGCATTTGACCGGTCGGTACCCGACATATCGGGGGTTCCGTGACCAGACTTTACCTGCTGAGGCATGCGAAGGCCGGCTGGGCGCTGCCTGGCGTGACTGACTTCGACCGCCCGCTCGATCCATCCGGCTTCGCCGATGCCGAAGCGATGGGCGTGCTGATGCGTTCCCGCAAATACGCACCGGCCCTCACCCTTTGCTCAAGCGCCAGGCGCGCCCGCCAGACGCTGGAAAGCTTGGCTGGCCATACCAACACGGGCCGGGTGCTGTTCTGTGACACCTTCTACAGCGACGATGCCGCCGCGTACCTCACTGCCATCCGGCAGAATGGCGGGCTGGATGCCTTGCTCGTCATCGGTCACAATCCGATGATTGAGGATCTCGCCATGGCGCTGTCGGGCGACGGCAACGAGACCGCGCGGGCCATGCTGAACCACGGCTTCCCGACCTCCGCACTTGCCGTGGTCCGGTTCAACGGCAGACTTGCCGAGGCTGCGCCAGGCACCGGCTATCTCGAAGCCTTCCTGACGCCTGCCGATATCTGAGGCCATTTCAAAGCCGCGCATCAAAGCCTATATCGGAGCCTGACCGGCCCGCGAGAACAGATTTGGCATCATCGCTGACGACCTTTACCGACGAGGCCAAGATTGCCTTGGATACGTTGTCAGGCCGCGCTGCCGGGCTTTTCGCTCCGTCGCTGCGGCTTGGCGTGACCGGGCTGTCCCGCGCCGGCAAGACGGTGTTCATCTCGGCCCTTGTACACAATCTGGTCCATGGTGGACGCTTGCCGCTGTTTGAGGCACAAAAATCGGGGCGCATCGCCCGGGCTTTTCTCGAAGAGCAGCCGGACGACGCCGTACCACGCTTCCAGTACGAGGATCACATCGCGGCTCTTGTCGACGAGCGCGTCTGGCCGGATTCGACGCGTGCGATTTCCGAACTGAGGCTCACCATCGAATACGAATCGGCCTCTGGCTGGAGCCGCATGTTCTCCGCCGGCAAATTGTCGGTCGACATCGTCGATTATCCCGGCGAATGGCTGCTCGACCTGCCGCTGCTCGGCAAGTCCTACGCCGATTTTTCGCGTGAGGCCTTCGAGATGGCCGTGTTGCCGGTGCGTGTCGATCTTTCGCGGGAATGGCGGGCGCTCTCCAATCCGGTCGACCCCAACGCCGACGCCGACGAGATGACGGCGCGCCGTCTCGCCGAGAGCTTCGCGGCCTATCTCAAGGCCTGCAAGCTCGACGAGCGGGCGCTTTCGACCTTGCCGCCCGGCCGCTTTCTGATGCCCGGCGATCTTGAAGGCTCGCCCGCTCTCACCTTCGCGCCGCTGCCGAATCTGGACGGCCGGCGCTCCCGCTCGGGATCGCTGCAGGCTATGATGGAGCGGCGCTACGAGGCTTACAAGACGCATGTCGTTAAACCGTTCTTTCGCGAACACATCACGCGTCTCGACCGCCAGATCGTGCTCATCGACGCATTGCAGGCATTGAATGCGGGCCCCGGCGCGATGGCCGATCTGGAGCGCGCGGTCACCGAAATCCTGTCCTGTTTCCGGCCCGGCCGGGGCAACTTCCTGACCGATCTGTTTTCGAGGCGCATCGACCGCATATTGGTGGCCGCGACCAAGGCCGACCACCTGCACCACGTAAGCCACGACCGCCTGCAGGCCATCGTGCGGCGGCTAGCCGACCGCGCCGTGGCGCGGGCGAATTTCACCGGCGCCGACGTCGACGTCGTCGCCATGGCGGCCATGCGCGCGACCCGTGAAGGCACGGTCAAGCAGGGCCGCGAGACTTTGCCGGTCATTATCGGCACGCCATTGCGTGGCGAAAAAATCAACGGCGAAACCTTTGACGGAAAGACCGAAACAGCCATATTTCCCGGAGACTTGCCGGAGAAAGTTGATGCCTTGTTCGACGTTTCCGAATCGATCCGCCGGCAGAACAATGACGACCCCGCAATCCGCTTCGTGCGCTTTCGCCCGCCGAAGCTCGAGCGCACCGCCGAGGGCGTCACGCTGTCGCTGCCACATATCAGGCTCGACCGCGCGCTGCAGTTCCTGATCGGAGATTATCTCGCATGAGTGCGCCCCGCAGACCGGCGGCCTTTCGCATCGAGCCGGAGCCCCAGCAGAAGGAAGATTCGACGGCTCGCTATGCTGGGTCCGAGGCCGCGCCGGCGCGAAAGCCGCGTACCGTGAAGGCGGATCTGGCCGTGGTCACACCGGCGGAGATCGACGTCTTCGACGAGCCTGATATCGTCGCTGCCGAGCCGCCGCCGGCGATTGCGCCGCGAAAACGTTCGCTGCTTGGCAGCCTGTTCTTCGGCGCGCTGGGCGTTCTGGTTTCGCTCGCCGTCGGCCTCTGGACCGACCAGCTGATTCGCGACCTGTTCGAGCGCGCCGAGTGGCTGGGCTGGCTGGCCGCCGGCATGGCCGCGATCGCCATCCTGGCGCTTCTGATCATCCTCGTGCGCGAGTTCATGGCGATTGCCCGGCTTGCCGAGGTCGAAAAGTTGCAGAAGCGGGCGCTCGATGCGATTGCCCGTGACGATCCGAAGACCGCCCGAGCCGTGGTCGACGAGTTGTCGGTCTTTGTCTCGGCCAAGCCCGAAACCGCGGCCGGCAGGCGCTCGCTGGCCGAATTGCGCGGCGAGATCATTGACGGCGGCAATCTGGTGCGCCTGGCCGAGACCGAGATCCTCGGCCCGCTCGACGCCCGCGCGAAGGTGATGATCCTCGAGGCGGCAAAGCGTGTGTCCCTGGTGACCGCGGTCAGCCCGCGCGCGCTGGTCGACGTCGCCTATGTCGTATTCGAAGCCGGCCGGCTGATTCGGCGGCTGTCGGAGCTCTATGGCGGCCGCCCGGGCACGCTTGGCTTCTTTCGCCTGGCGCGCAGCGTTCTTGCCCATCTCGCGGTCACCGGGTCGATCGCCGTCGGCGACAGTTTCGTCCAACAGATCGTCGGCCACGGCCTTGCCGCCCGGCTCTCGGCCAAGCTCGGCGAAGGCGTCGTCAACGGCATGATGACGGCGCGTATCGGCATTGCCGCGATGGAAACCGCAAGGCCGCTGCCCTTTAACGCCGTCAGGCGGCCAGGATTGGGCGATTTCCTCTCCGCGCTGACCTCCTTTGCGGCAAAGAAAGAAAAAGAAACACCCGTTTCCGGAACGTGACAATTGCCTTGAGGTGATAAAGCATTAACCAATCTTGTTCATGGTCGGAGGCGTCCAAATCAGTCTCTTTGTTGCCGGGTGTCGTCGATGAAAAGCGTTATTCTGTCCAGCGTGCCGCCGGTGGCCCTTGCGCTTGTCGCAACAGTCGGCATTGCCGGAAAGGCTACGGGGGCGGAACCGGACAAGCAGTTCTTTCGATCGGTCGAAGGCAAATGGGTCGGCCCCGGAGAAATCGTCGCCGGCAAATACAAGGGCACGAAATTCACCTGTAGCTTCACCGGCTCGACGCCTGACGGCAAAGTCGGCATGTCACTCGACGGCGGCTGCCGGGTCGGCATGTTCACCCAGCAAATGTCGGCAACGATCGAGCACAAGGGCCGCCAGGGCTACAAGGGCACCTTCATGGGCGGCGCCGGCGGTTCCGGCCTCGACATTATCGGTGGCAATGTCGTCGATGCGCACAAGGTGGTTTTCACCATCAACCGCAATCAGTTGCGCGGCGTGATGCAGGCGCTTGTCCCAGACGACAATTCGATGACGGTGACCGTTGCCGTGCGCGTCGACCAGCAACTGGTCCCGGTCATCGGCATGAAGTTGAAGCGGGTCGATGGGGTAGAAGTTGGCTCCATCGCTCCGAACTGAGCCTCCGGCATGAAAAAGGCGGCAGCCAAACGGCGCCGCCCTTTTGACATGCAATGGGCGCTCAGCCTTTGATCGCCGCAGTCAGCTCGTCATAAGCCTTGCAGGCGTCAGCCGCTGTTGTGCCACCCGGATACTTGGTTGTGACCGCCTGGACCTTGGCTGTGAGATCGGCTGCCTTGGCCGGATCCTTGGTAATCGCAGCCTGAAGCGCTGCAGTCATGTCCTGAGCCTTCTTGGTCAGCATCTCGGTCGTGCACTCCGGTGCCTTGGAACAGGCGGAGCCGGCAAGTGCCGCGATACCAACGGCAACCAGCAAAAACGTCTTCATGTCAGTCATCTCCTCAAAAAGGGCCGCGACGTGATCGTCGCTCACCCTCCACTGGCCGAAGCCGGGCGTCCTTAGCCGGATCGCTGGAACAAGCAACGCCCGGAGGCCCATTATCCTGTGCAGTGCAATATCGCTTCCACGACGCACCGGATTCGCACTGTTCGATCCGCCCCGAAGCCCCTATCTTGGCCGCTTGTTGCAAGAGAGCGGAACGGCAGGCATGGCGGCAGAGGCATCGAACAGCGATCTGATCCAGGTGGTGGCGCTGCTTGCCGCCGGCGTCGTTGCGGTGCCGATCTTCAGGCGCATGGGACTTGGCTCCATCCTCGGCTATTTGACGGCCGGCGTCGTGATCGGCCCGTTTGGGCTGCGCATCTTTTCCGAATCGGAAGCCATTCTTCATGTCGCCGAACTCGGCGTCGTCATGTTCCTGTTCATCATCGGACTGGAGATGCAGCCGTCACGGCTGTGGGGCCTGCGCCGCGAGATCTTCGGGCTTGGCGCGCTGCAGGTCGGCGTCTGCGCGGTCCTGCTGACCGGCGTCGGGCTGGCGGGAGGTTTTCCGATCGCGCAATCCTTCGTCGCCGGCGCCGGTTTCGTGCTCACCTCGACGGCCATCGTCATGCAATTGCTGGAAGAACGCGGCGAACTGGCCACGCCCAAGGGCCAGCGCATCGTTTCGGTCCTGCTTTTGGAAGACCTGGCCATCGTGCCGCTGCTGGCGCTGATCGCCTTCCTCGCGCCGGGCGGCGCCGATATGAGCCTGTCGGATCGGTTGACGGAGGTCGGTATCGGCCTTGCCGCGATCGTCGGACTGGTGCTTGCAGGACGCTATCTGCTCAATCCGTTCTTCCGTATCCTGGCGGATGCGCGCGCCCGCGAGGTGATGACCGCAGCCGCCCTTCTGGTCGTTCTCGGATCGGCGCTCGCCATGCAGCTTTCCGGCCTGTCGATGGCGATGGGCGCCTTCCTGGCCGGTGTACTCTTGTCGGAATCGACCTTCCGCCACCAGTTGGAGGCCGATATCGAACCGTTCCGCGGCATTCTGCTCGGGCTGTTCTTCCTCGCTGTCGGCATGTCACTCGACCTGCATGTGGTCGTCGTCAACTGGCAGCTCATTGCCATCTATGTCGTCGCCTACATGATAATGAAGGCGATCGGCATCTATATCGTTGCCCGCGTCCTCAAAACCGGCCACCGGGAAGCGCTCGAGCGCGCGGTCTTCATGGCGCAAGGCGGCGAATTCGCCTTCGTCCTCTATTCCGCAGCAGCGGCAGTCGGGATCATCGATAGCCAGGCCAATGCGATGCTGACCGCCATCGTCATCATTTCCATGGTGCTGACGCCGTTGGCAATCATAGCCCTGCGGTATCTGACGCCGCGCGACGAGCAGTCGCTTGAAGGCATCGATGTCGCCAACGGCCTGACCGGCAGCGTGCTGATCATCGGCTTTGGCCGGTTCGGCCAGATCGCCAGCCAGCCGCTTTTGTTGCGCGGCATCGACGTATCGATCATCGACAATGAGGTCGAAATGATCCAGGCGGCAGCCGATTTCGGCTTCAAGGTCTATTATGGCGACGGCACGCGGCTGGACATCCTGCGTGCCGCGGGAGCCGGGCGGGCACGCGCAGTGCTGATCTGCGTCGACAAGCCCGATGCCGCCGTGCGCATCGCCGAACTGATCAAGGCGGAGTTTCCCTTGCTGACGGTGCTGGCACGGGCTTTCGACCGCGGTACGGCGTTGCAGCTCATTCGTGCCGGCGTCGACTACCAGCTCCGCGAGACCTTCGAATCGGCGCTTGTCTTCGGCGGCTCGACACTGGAAGCCCTTGGCGTCGACCCAGAAGAGGTCGCCGAGGTCATCGAGGATGTCCGTCGCCGCGACACTGCCCGTTTCGAACTTCAGCTGGCCGAAGGCATCCGCGCCGGGCGACGCTTTCTCAAAGGCAATATCGGCACCCCCATTCCGACGCCGCTCAGCACGCCACGACGCGCGGGCCAGGCGCTCAACGAAGAGACCGCCGGCGTGCTGCAGAAATCCGAACCGGCCGATTAAACCTTGGAATGACGCGAATGATGAACGAACTGGACGAGCGCGCTCTCTCCGTCACCAGATTCTGGCGCGACGCCGGGGAGGAGGCATGGTTCGAGAAGAACGACGCCTTTGATGCCGACTTTCGCACCCGGTTTTTCGATCTGCACTTCGCCGCCGCCGGCCGCGAATGTGACGGCTGGTCTGAACACGCCGAAGGGTCTCTGGCACTGATGATCCTGCTCGACCAGTTTCCGCGAAACTGCTTTCGCGGCACCGGCCACATGTACGCCACGGACCCGCTGGCGCGGCATTTCGCCGGGAAGGCGATCGCAGCCGGCCATGACCTGGCGCTCGACGAGGAACTCCGCGTCTTTCTCTATCTGCCTTATGAGCATTCGGAGGACCTCGCCGACCAGCTCAAATCGGTGGAGCTTACCGCCGCCAAGGCGCCGTCCTACCTGAAATATGCGATCGAGCATCGCGACATCATCCAGCGCTTCGGCCGTTTTCCGCACCGAAACAGGATGCTTGGCCGCGAGACGACAACGGACGAACAAATGTTCCTCGACGGAGGTGGGTTTTCCGGCTGATTTCGGGCACCGATGGCGGCAGCCTCAGGCCTTCCACCAATCCCGGCCTGAGGGCAGCCGTTCAATGCCCGATGTGTCGACGGCGGCCAGCCGCTCCGACACGCTCTTGCCGTCGACCACAAGCTCCGACGCAATTTCTGCCAGCGGTGCCAGCACGAAGGCGCGCTCCAGCATGCGCGGATGCGGCACCTCCAGCCCGGTCTCGTGGATAACGCGGTCGCCGAACACGAGAATGTCGATGTCGATCAGGCGCGGACCCCAGCGCTCCTCGCGCACCCGCTTCAGTTTTCGCTCGGCATCAAGGCAGAGATCCAGCAAGTCTCGCGGTGCGAGCGCGGTCGAGATTTCGGCCGCCGCATTGAGGAAATCCGGCTGATCGAGCTTGCCCCAGGGCGGCGTGCGGTAGAGCGACGAAACGGCAACGACGCGCGTGCTCTCATTGGCATCCAGAATTCCCAGTGCCGCAGCCATCGACCTCGCCGGATCACCGAGATTGCCGCCGAGACTGAGATAGACGGTATTATTCTGGCCAGACAACGGTCACCTCGACATGATCGAGCACACCCGGCACCGGGGCATTCGGCTTGCGCACGGTGATCTCGGCCTTTTTGATCTGCGGAAACCGCGCCGTCAGCGCCCTCGCCACTTCGAGTGCCAGCGCTTCGATCAGAAAGCGCCGCTCGCCTGTAATGATCTTCTCGATGACCGCAAAAGCGATGCCGTAATTGACGGTGTCCTCGATGGAATCCTCGACCAGCGCCCGCCCGGGATCCACCGTGAGTGCCGCATCGACATAAAAGCGCTGGCCGAGCGTCTCTTCTTCGTCCAGCACACCGTGCCGAGCGAAGAAGGCGCAGTTTTTCATGCGGATGACATACATGGCTCAGCTTTCCCCGATCTCACGCGCCAGCATAGCATCGGCAATGGCCAACACATCCACGTTGATTGCGACATCGTGGACGCGAAAAAGATGCGCGCCTTTGAGCCTCAGGATGACGCTGGTGGCCGCGGTTCCGGCGCCCCTTGCGGCTGCATCGCGGCCGGTGACGGTGCCGATAAAGCGCTTTCGCGATGTGCCGGCCATCAGTGGAAAACCCAGCGCACGAAGCTCGGAAAACCGTGCCATCAGGTCAAGATTTTCGGCGGCCGTCTCCTTGGCGAAGCCGAAGCCCGGGTCGAGCACGATATGGTCGTCGGCAACACCGCTCCGTCGCGCAACTTCCAGCGACTTCCTGAGGAAGAAGAGCTGATCGGCAATCACGTCGGGCAGTTTCTGTCGATCCCGTCCCGTGTGCATGATGACAAGCCCGGCGCCGGTTTCGGCCGCGACGCGGGCAATGCCCGGTTCGCGCTGCAGGCCCCAGACGTCATTGACGATATGTGCGCCGGCCTGGACGGCGAGCCGGGCCGTATCCTCGCGATAGGTATCGACCGAGATCAGCGTTCCGCCAGACGTCGCGAGCGCCTCGATGACCGGCAATATGCGAGCCTGCTCTTCCTTTGCGGAGATCGCAGACGCCCCGGGACGTGTCGATTCTCCGCCGATGTCGATGACGGAGGCCCCCTCCCCGACCATGCGGCGCGCCTGGTCAACTGCTCTTTCAGGCGCATCGAACAGGCCGCCGTCGGAAAAACTGTCCGGCGTGATGTTGAGGATGCCGACGACCACGGCCTTGCCACCAATGTCGAGATGGCGTCCGTGGGCTAACTGCCATCGCCCTGTCATCATTGCCCATCAACCATGTCCGATCCCGCGGCGTGGCCGGGGATCAATTCCGTTGCGCCGGAGACGGCGGTAAAGCAAGGTGGGCAAAGAGGCAACACGATGAAACGATCCTTCCTTTGCGCCCTGATGCTCGCCCTGACCGCATTCCCGGCCAGCGCTGCAACTCTCGTCAAGACATATAGTTATTTCCCGATCGGCGGCAGGACGCTCGACGACATCGAGACCCAGCTGTCGAAACTCGGGCCTCAGGTGAAAAGCACCGGGTCGCGGCATCCAGGCGCTACCCAGATGGCGTTCACCACCCGCGTCAGCTATGCGCAAAAGCCGGGCTCGTGCTGGATTGCCGACGCTGTCGTCACCGTCAAGGTCAAGGTGATCCTTCCGCAGTGGCGCCGCCCGCGCAAAGCCGATGCAGGCGTCAGGCTGTTCTGGGATACGTTGTCCGCCGACATCAAGCGCCATGAGGAACGCCACGTCGAGATTGCCAAGAACCATGGCCGCGAACTCGAAGACGCCTTGAAGGCGAGCTACCCGGAAAAGACCTGCGAACTGGCCAAGGCCAAGGCCGCAAAAATAACGGCGGCCATGCTCGCCAAGCACGACCAGGAGCAGATGCGCTTCGATCGTGTGGAAAGCGTCAATTTCCAAAGCCGCATCCTGCGGCTCTTGAATTACCGCATCGAGCGCATTGAGAACGGCCGACTCGCTCCCGGCTGAACTCCGCGTCGTCGGACAAAGCCAATTTTGCCGAAACATGGTGCCAGCTTCGAAAAACTTTCGAGCCGCTGTCGAAATCGGCCTATAGCGAACGACATATATCGAGTTCGCAGGGCTCATCTCAAGGCACGAGAACACGGCCAATCTGTACACTCGACGCAGTCCAGCGCCTCGCGGACGTGCACCCAAGCGTAATGGGATGAATGGATATGGACCAGGCTATCGACAAGCAAGCGATGGTGGAAACCAGCACGCCGCTGACCGAAACCGAGAAAAACGCCATCATCGGCGGCGTGCTTTTGTCGATGCTGCTGGCAGCGCTCGACCAGACCATCGTCGCGCCGGCGATGCCGACGATGGCACGTCTGCTCGGGCATGCCGAGTATCTGCCGTGGATCGTGACCGGCTATCTTCTGACCGCGACCGCCGTGGCGCCGCTCTACGGCAAGATCTCCGACATTTATGGTCGCCGGCCGACCGTCTATGCTGCAATCCTGATCTTTCTCGCCGGCTCGCTGGTCAGCGCCACCGCGCCCAACATGCTGGTCCTGGTTGTCGGCCGGGCGATCCAGGGCGCCGGCGGCGGCGGGCTGTTCGCCCTGACGCAGACCGTGATCGGCGACCTCGTGCCGCCGCGCGAGCGGGCTCGCTACGCCGCCTGGATCTCGGGCACCTGGGCCGTCGCCAGCATCGCCGGGCCGCTGCTCGGCGGCACCTTCGCCGAACATCTGCATTGGTCGCTGATCTTCTGGATCAACATTCCGCTCGGCCTGCTGGCGATGGCGATCATCAACAACCCGCTCAAGAAGCTGCCGATCGCCGCAAAACATCACCGCATCGACGGCCTCGGCGCGCTGCTTCTGGTCGCGGCCACCTCGCTGCTGCTGCTTGCCTTGAACTGGGGCGGCAGCGAGTATCCCTGGCTGTCGCCTGAAATCCTTGGACTGCTCTTCTGCTCAGCGGTGTTCTGGAGCGCGTTCGCGCTGAGGCTGCTGCGTGCGGCCGAACCGCTGATCTCGCTCGAAGTGCTCGGCAATCCGATCGTTCTCGCCGGGACGCTGTCGATGTTCCTGCTGCAGGCCGCCAATGTCGGCTTGTCGGTCTATCTGCCGGTCTACCTGCAATCGGTCGTCGGCCTGTCGGTCAGCGAATCGGGCACCGCGTTGCTTGGGCTGATGCTCGGCACGGTGGCCGGTGCGACCTTCAGCGCGCGAATGATCCCGCGCTTTTTCCACTATAAACGCATTGCCATGATCGGAACGGTTTTCTCGATCCTGTGCCTCGGCGTGCTCAGCCTGGTCGCCGGGCATGCCTCACTGTTGCTCGTCGAGGTGTTGACGACCTGCGTAGGCCTGGGCACAGGCACGACCTTTCCGGTTGCCACTGTCTCGGTCCAGAACGCCGTCGATCGTATGCACCTTGGCGTGGCGACCGGCGTTCTCACCTTCCTCCGCTCGCTGGGCAGTGCGCTTGGCGTCGCCATGCTTGGTGCCGTCGCCCTTGGCTACGGCCTGCCGCTGGCCAGCGAAGGCACGCAGCCGGCCGGCCATGTTGCCTCGGCCATGCCGTTCGTGATGATCTTTCTTGCAGCGGCCGCAACCTTGCTGTTGTCGTTCATCACGCTCTGGTTGATGCCGGAAAAAACGCTTCGCGGCCACGCCGAGGCTGTGGCCCCAGCGTTGGCGGAGTAGACCGGCCCCACGAAAATACAGCGAGGTTCAGTCGACCACGCCGAGCTTCTTCTGCAAGCTGGTCGACGAGGTCGTATACTGGAACACAATGCGCTCGCCGGGGCTGACGATGCGCTTGGCTGCTTGCGCCATCAAAGCGACCTCATGGAAGCCTGACAGGATCAGCTTCAACTTGCCGGGATACCAGTTGATGTCGCCTACGGCGAAGATGCCAGGCACCGACGTCTGGAATTTTTCGGTGTCGACCGGGATCAGGTTCTCGTGGAGATTGAGGCCCCATTCGGCGATTGGGCCGAGCTTCATCGTCAGGCCGAAGAATGGCAGCATCCGCGTACACGGTACTTCGATATCGCCCTCCGGTCCCTTGATGATGGCGGAGGCGAGCTGGCCGTCGGCGCCGGTCAGGCCAGTCACCTGTCCAACCTGGAATTCCAGCTGCTTCATCTCCTGCATGGCATACATCTTGTTGACGCTGTCGGGCGCTGCACGGAATTCGGGCCGCCGGTGCACCAGTGTCACGCTCTTGGCCACCGGCTGTAGATTCAGCGTCCAGTCGAGCGCCGAATCGCCGCCGCCGACGATGACGAGGTCATGGCCGCGAAAGTCCTCCATCCGGCGCACCGAGTAGAACACGCTCTTGCCTTCATAGGGTTCGATGCCCGGGATCGGCGGCCGCTTCGGCTGGAAAGAGCCGCCGCCAGCGGCGATCACGACGATTTTGGCTTCGAACACCTCGTTTTCGTCGGTAGTGACGCGGAAGCTGCCGTCCTCCAGTCTTTCCAGGCCCGAAACCATGCGGTTATAGGTGAATTCGGGCTTGAACGGCGCGATCTGCTCAAGCAGCTTGTCGACCAGACCTTGCGCCGAGATTGAGGGCCAGCCCGGAATGTCGTAGATCGGCTTTTCCGGGTAGAGTTCGGCGCACTGCCCGCCGGGCCGGTCGAGTATGTCGATCAGATGGCACTTCATGTCGAAGAGGCCGAGCTCGAATACCGCAAACAGACCGACAGGCCCTGCCCCGACAATGAGTACGTCTGTCTTGATGATAGCGGTCATGAAGCATGCGCCTTTATGGGAAACGGCGCGACACTGCATGACCATTGGTCCGCTGCCAAGCGGCAGCGGCAAAAATCGGCTTCAGCCCTGGCGGGCCGGCACGCGCACGACCAGCCCGTCGAGGGCGTCGCGCACCTTGATCTGGCATGACAGCCGCGAATTCGGCTGGACGTCGTAGGCGAAATCCAGCATGTCCTCTTCCATGGCTTCCGGCTCGCCGACCTCCGCCGTCCAGGCTTCGTCGACATAAACATGGCAGGTCGCGCAGGCGCAGGCGCCGCCGCATTCCGCTTCTATTCCCGGCACCGCATTGCGGATCGCATTTTCCATGACGGTCGAGCCGTTTTCGGCATCCACGTCAAAACGCGTGCCGTCATGGGCGATGAAGGTCAGCTTGGTCATTTGTCACCTGAAGGGAGTCTGAGCCGACATAATCACTCTGCCGGACAAGTCAACTGCGGCGCCAAAGCGCCGCTGTGTGGCGTTTCGGGAATAAGTGCTATCGGCTGATGGCGGCGACGAAGTCGCGCACTTCTTCGATCAGCGAGCCAAGCCGCTTCAGCGTGCCGGCGTCTTCGGGCCGGCATTCGATCGCACTGGCGCAATCGGCGATGGCGAAGGCGCCGACCCCGCGCGCCGAGCCTTTGAGCCCGTGTGCCAATAGCAGCCGCTGCCCGACATCCGCATCGACGATCTTGTCGCGCACCGACAGCGCCTGCTGCACGAACAGAGCCAGCACCTCCTGCTCGAGGCTCCGATCGTCCATCGTCTGGCGCGCAAGATGCGCCAGGTCGATCGGCCGCGCCCCGGCTGTCCCCGACACATCGCCGCCGGGCATCGAGAAGGCAATGCCGTTTTCGCCACGTATCACTTTGAGACTCCGTTCTTCGACCGCCGCAAAAACTAGGCGTATCCGGTGGACAACGGGTTAATGATTGGCCCCGAAAAATGTCGCGATAACGGCGCCGGAATCACGGCTGTGTTAACCTTATATTTAAAGTTTTACGTATCGGGCGGAATGCATGTTTTCTTTACCCGGCTGTGTCATTACGATACGACAGGGTCCATTTTCAGCCTCCTGCGCGGGACACGCTAGGCAGAATCAATAAGCAGAACCATAAGTCCCGCCGCAGCTTGTACAGGGTAGCGAAGGCATGGCGAAGAAACCAACGACGACAAGAACGCTCGACAGCGACGTAGCCAGAGAACTCGAAAAGGCACTCGATATCGACCTGAGCGGCGATGCCGGCGGCGACTTCGACATGGCGGCATCCATGGAAGATCTGGAAGCGCAAATATCGCAAGCCGCCGACGAGCTGGCGCGCGAAGGTCGCAGCCAGAACGAACCGCCTGCCCCGGACCAGACCCAGAGCGCGGCACAAGCCGCCAATCAAAGCCAGAACGCAAATTCCGCGCCAAAGGCCAAGCCGGCTGAGTTGCGTCCTGTCGCAACGCGCAATGGCTCGCAGCCGGCAGCTTTCTCGCCGGCCAACGACGATCGTCAAAAAGACTATAAAACGCTCCTGCACACCCTCAATCGGCGCGCCTCGAACACGATCTATTGGGTCGTGGCTTTCGTTTCGCTGGCCTGGATCGCCGGCGCTGGCGGCCTTGCGAACCTGTTGTTCGGACCTGGCATCTGGAACATCCGCACCTTCGATCAGTTTTTCGCCCGTCCCGAGCTGATCGGCCTGGCGGTCGCGGCAATCGTGCCTGTCATCCTGTTCTGGGCATTCGCAGTGATGATTCGCCGCGCTCAGGAGATGCGCCTTGCCGCGCAGTCGATGACCGAGGTGGCCTTCCGTCTGGCCGAGCCGGAAAATCTTGCCCAGGATCGCGTCATGATGATCGGCCAAGCGGTTCGCCGCGAGGTGGCAGCCATGGGCGAAGGCATCGAACGCACGCTTGCGCGTGCCGTCGAGCTCGAAACGCTGGTTCACAGCGAGGTGAACCAGATCGAGCGCTCCTATTCAGAGAACGAGTCCCGCATCCGCTCGCTGGTCGATGGGCTGGGCAGCGAGCGCGAAGCAGTCGTCACCCATGCCGAGCGCGTGCGCGCCTCGATCACCGGCGCCCACGAGACACTGAAAGACGAGATCAACGCCGCCAGCGATATCATTCGCGACAGCATTCTCAACGCCTCGACCAAGCTGTCGATGACGATCAACGAATCCGGCGACACGCTGATCGACAGGATCAACGGAAGCTCGATGTCGATCTTCGATTCGGTGGAAGGCCGGCTCGAATCGATCACCGATCGCCTGTCGACGTCGGGCGAGGCCTTCGCCAGCCTGCTCGACACCCGCATCGCCAAGCTGACGGACACCACCGATGGCCTGACGCGGTCGCTGACCGACCTGCTCGACGACCGCACGAGCGGCATGGTGTCGCTGCTCGGCGGCGCCGCCCGCACACTCAATTCGGAATTCGAAGCCAGCCTCAACGGCATCGAGCGGACGCTTGCCGAACGTGGCCAGGCGCTGATCAGCGAGTTCCAGACCCGCGCCGAGGCGCTCGACACCGGCACGCAGAAGCTCAACGCCGCGCTGGAGGCTCGCGCACGCCAGATCAACGAGACGCTGGTCGAGCGCGCGCGCGAAATCGCCCACACCTTCCAGGATAGCAAGGAGACGCTGTCGGCAATGATCGATCAGGGCAAGACCCAGATCGGTGCCGACATGGCCGACATCATTTCATCGACCTCGACCATGCTTGAAGCCCGCGCCGGCGATTTCGCCGGGCGCATGGAAGCGGCACGCCATGTCGTATCGCGTTCGTTCGACACGGACATCGAGCGGCTTGCCGATGCTCGCGCCGGCATAGAGGAAGCCGTCGAAAACCATAGCCGCAAGCTTTCCGAAAGCCGCGACCGGATGGCGGCGGCAATGCAGGCCGATTTGGCGAAGTTCGCCGAGGGTCGCGCCGAAATCGACGCAGCGGTGGCCAACCAGGTGCAGAAGCTTGCCGAAGGCCGCAGCCTTATCTCGCGCGCCCTTGAGGAGGATCTGCGCAAGGTCAACGAATCGCGCGCAGCGATCGACGCTTCACTGGGCAGCCATCTCGAAAGCCTTGAAGAGGGTCGCAACAGGCTGGCCCAGGCCCTGAACGAAGACTCCGGAAAACTCGTGCAAGCTCGTACGATAATTGATGAAATGGTTGCCGGGCACGTCGGCAAGCTCGCCGAAGGCCGCAGCATCCTTTCGCGCGCGCTCGAGGCCGACCTCGGCAAGTTGGCAGAGAGCCGCGCCGCCATCGACGGCCTCGTCGCCGGTCAGGTCGAAAAGATCGCCGAGGGTCGCGCCATACTCGCCAGTGCGCTGGAAGCCGACATCGCCGGCATCAATGGCCTCATCGAGGCGCATTCGGCGAAATTGGCGCAAGACCGCAGCGGTCTTTCCCAGTCACTCGATAACGACCTCTCCGACATCAGGAGTCTGATCGCTGATCATTCCGGCAGGCTCGCCGATGACCGCAGCCTGCTTTCGAAGACGCTTGAGGACGATCTTGCCAAGCTGGCCGAAAGCCGGTCGAGCATCGATGGGCTGGTTGCCGGCCAGGTCGAGAAGCTGGCGGAAGGCCGCGATATCCTCAAGCGCGCGCTTGAATCGGACCTGAACGCTATCAAGGGCGTCATCGCCAGCCAGTCTGAAAAGCTGGCGGAAGACCGTGGCCAGTTGTCACGGGCGCTGGAGAGCGACCTGGAGGCTGTGCGGGGCGTTGTCTCCGATCACATGAACAAGCTTGCCGAAGACCGTTCGACGCTTTCGAAGGCGCTCGAGGACGATCTCGCCAAGTTGGCCGAAAGCCGCTCGAGCATCGATGTGATGGTTGCCGGCCAGGTCGAGAAACTGGCGGAGGGCCGCGACATCCTCAAGCGAGCGCTCGAAGCCGATCTGAGCACTGTCAAGGGCGTCATCGCCAGCCAGTCCGAAAAGCTGGCGGAAGACCGTGGTCAGCTGTCGCGGGCACTGGAGACCGATCTCGAGACCGTGCGGGGCGTCGTCTCCGAACATATGAACAAGCTTACCGAAGAGCGTTCGGCCCTCTCGAAAGCGCTCGAGGACGATCTTGCCAGGCTGGCAGAGAGCCGTTCGAGCATCGACGGGCTGGTCGCCGGCCAGGTCGAGAAGCTGGCCGAGGGTCGCGACATCCTCAAGCGCGCCTTGGAAGACGATCTTGCCAAGCTGGCCGAAAGCCGCTCGAGCATCGACGGACTGGTTTCCGGCCAGGTCGAGAAACTGGCCGAAGGCCGCGATATCCTCAAGCGCGCCTTGGAGGCCGATCTCAACACGATCAGGGGCGCCATCGCCGATCAGTCGCAGCTATTGACCGATAATCGCGCGCAGTTTTCGCGTGCGTTGGAAGCCGATCTCGGCAACGTCAACAGCCTTGTCGCAACCCACGCAGAGAAGCTCGTCCAGGACCGCTCGACCCTGTCGAAGGCGCTCGAGGACGATCTCGCCAAGCTGGCCGAAAGCCGTTCGAGCATCGATGGGCTGGTTGCCGGCCAGGTCGAGAAACTGGCGGAAGGCCGCGACATCCTCAGGCGAGCGTTGGAAGCCGACCTGGAGAGGCTTGCAATGAGCCGCAGCGAGGTCGACGAGATCGTCGCCGGTCATGTCGGCAAGCTGAGCGAGGGCCGCGACATGCTGACCCGCGCATTGCAGGACGATCTCTCCAGGCTCGCCGAAACGCGCAAGGATGTCGACCGTTCGCTGTCCGGCCATATCGACCAGATCGCTGCCAGGAGCACCGACATCTCCGATGCAATCGCTGCCGACGTAGAAAAGATCGAGCAGGCGTTCAGCCGGCAGACAGGCATCATCGAGGAGCGCGCCAGCACCATGGAGCGGGCGCTGTCGACGGGTGTCGACAACGTTCGCAGTGTGCTCGAAAAAAGCGCGGTCTTCGTCGCCGGGGCGCTGCGTGAGAAGGTCCTGGAAGTCACGAGCGCGCTGCATGAGCAGGCGGGCGCGGCATTCAGCGATGCCGACCGCAAGATCGCTGAGCGCGCCGAGCAGACCTCCGCTGCCCTGCTCGCCAGGGCGGAGGACATCGCCCGCACCTTTGAAGAGGCGGATCGTCGCCTTGCCGCGCGCGCCGAGGATACGTCGAGCGCACTGATTGCCCGCGTCGACGACACGTCGAACACCCTGCTCGCGCGCGCCCAGGAAACGGCCGATCAGCTGGCAGCCAGAGCAAGTGAGATTGCCGGCACCTTCGACGCGGCGGACCACAGGCTGGTCTCTCGCGCCATCGAAACGGCCCAGTCGCTGGCGGCACGTGCCGGCGACATCCTGCGCAATTTCGAAACGGCCGACGAGCGGCTGGGCGTGCGCATCGGCGAATCCGCCGAAGCGCTCGCGGCACGCGCGTCGGATCTGGGTCGCATTTTCGATGCCGCCGACCAGCAACTTATTTCGCGCATTGCCGAAGGCTCCGAAGCACTTTCGGCCCGTGCGGCTGAGATCGGCCGCATCTTCGAGGAGGCGGATCATCGCCTGGTATCCCGTATCGCCGACAGCAGCACCGCCATCGGCGAACATGCCGACACCATTGTCGGCGCCTTCACCAGCACCGAGCAGCGGGTTGCCGAGCGCGCCAGGCAGACTGGCCAGGAACTCGCCGTCCATGCGCGTGAAATCGAGCAGGTGCTTGCCGGCGCCGACCAACGCCTGGCATCGAGTGCGGCTGCCACAGCGGCCCGCGTCGAGGAGCAGGTCGCCGGCGTCGAGAACCGCCTCGCCTACTCCGCCGAGACAATGGGCCAAAAGCTCAACGAGCAGGTTGCGAACGCCGAGGCGCAGTTGGTCTCGCGTGCCAACACGATCGCCGAAACCTTCACCGCGGTCGGCCAGCATATCGGCCAGAGCACCAATGACGCTGCAAAGACCATCGGTGCCAATACTCGCGAGCTCAATACGATGCTTGCGGCACGTTCGGCTGAAATATCGAAAATCCTGGACGAGACGGCACGGCCTCTGGTCGAGCGCTTTGCCCAGGGCGGCTCCGAGCTGCAAAAGAGCATGGAAGAGGTCACAGAACGTGCGACCGAGAAGCTGCGCACTCAAAACGCCGCCCTCGTCGACGCCCTCGCCAGCCGCACGGCCGAAACCCTGTCGGCCGTCGAAGGCGCGCGCTCGACGCTTGCCGACAGCGTTGCCGACCTCATCGGCCGCATGACCACCTCCAGCTCGCAGCTCGGTCAATTGATCGAGCAGGCGGCGGGCAATCTCGGCCAGGTTGAAGAACGCCTGACCGGGAGCACGCAAAGCTTCGCAGCGACCACGGAAAAGACCGCGCAGACCTTCGCCAGTTCGGCGCGCCTGGTCGATTCGAACACGACGCGGCTCACCGAGCTGTCGTCCTCGACCTTGCGCGAGGTTGCTTCTATCGCCACCAAGTTCGACGAGCACAGCCGGTTGCTTTCCAGTGCCTCGGACCTGTTGAGCTCGGCCCAGAGCAATCTCGAGCACACGCTCGAAAGGCAATCGTCGCTGGAGGACCTCGCCGTCGGCCTTGTCAAGAAATCGGAAGATCTCGAAAGGGTCATGCGCTCGTTCGAGAATCTGGTCGGCCAAACGCTGCAGAACGCCGAAGGCAAGACGCTGGAATCCGCCGACAAGATCCGTACCGCGATTTCCGAAGTGGTCGATTCGGCCACCAAGCGCTTTGCCGATGCGACCGAAGAGATGCGGCGTACCGCCGGCTCGATCAAGAGCGAGCTCGACCTCACCCGCGCCGAGCTCAAGAAAGGCGTCATCGAGATGCCGGAAGAAGCAAAGGAATCGACCACGGCTATCCGCCGTGCCGTTTCAGAGCAGATCAACGCGCTGAAGGAACTTTCTGAAATCGTTGCGAAATCTGGCCGTAGCGCCGACAGTTCGGAACAGCGCAACCTGCGTCCGGCGCCGCAAGCGCCTGCCGCACGCGCCGCTGAGCCGCCACGTCGCCCGGCTCCGGCTCCAGAACAGCGCCGTCCCCCGCAGGCGCCTTCGGGCGAGGCGGCGCTGCGCGGCACGCTCGACCTCGAACGTCCCGCAGACCAAGCGCCACGCCAGCGCGACCCCAACGGCCGCACGCCGCAAGGCGGCTGGGTGCGCGACCTCCTGACCGGTGCATCGCGCGAAGACGACGCCAAGCCGGCGGCGCCCGCCGAAGCGCCGCGCCCTGCTCCCGCTGCGCGTTCGCCGCTTCATGTCGTGGAATCGCTGAACTCACTCTCGGTCGATATCGCGCGCGCCATCGATCACGACGCCTCGATCGAGCTGTGGAACCGCTACCGGCGCGGCGAGCGCGACGTCTTCACGCGCCGACTTTACACGCTGAAGGGCCAGCAGACGTTCGACGAGATCCGCCGCAAATATCAGTCGGAGGCGGAGTTCCGAGCTGCTGTCGATCGTTACTGCGACGATTTCGAAAAGCTGCTCAAGGACGTGTCGCGCAACGACCGCGACAACATCATGGCACAGACCTACCTGACCTCGGATACCGGCAAGGTCTACACGATGCTGGCACACGCCAGCGGCCGCCTTCACTAGAGCGGGCGATAGAGAATAAACGAAAAGGCGGGATTTCCCGCCTTTTTCATGCCGTACTGAATTCCATTGGCGCTGTAGAGTGCCGTGCCAGCAGTTCCGGCCGCGTCAGATCACAGTGTCGGTCCAGCGGACGATTTGCCCGGCCGCATCGCCGAACGCGGCATCGAGCGCGCCGACATAGGCCTGGTTGCCATTGCCCGAAACGGGCGCGATGGCGCTAAACGTCTTCGAAGCGCGCACTTCACCGTTGCGGTCGTTCAACAGGCGCACGAACAGCTCGACCTCGGCATGTTCGCCGCCATCGACACGCACCTCGAACGAGCGGATCTCGACGATCACCTGATAGTCGATCGCCAGCCCCTCGCCTGGCTTGCCGACGCCGGTGAAGCTGCCCGAGCGCTGGAACGTCTCTGCCAGCCGCGCCTGTACGATCATCGGCAGCCGGTCGGCCCATTGCGCGCCCTTGAGATACTGGATCGATCGCGGTGATGGCTTGATGACGATGTTCTGGCTATCCAGCGCCTTGAGCGCCGAAGGCTGGGCGATGAGTATCTGGCGCCGGCTGCGGGCACGCGCTTGCAGCGACGGCGCCGAAAGCTCGAACGTATCCAGCGGCGCCGGTCTGCCGCCCGGCAAGGCTGCGCAGCTTGCAAGCGAAAGCGCCAGCAACATCGCCCCGACCTTAGACCCGCCCGATGTGATGCTGCCTGAACTGATCGACTTCAAACGCGATCCCCCCCGGATCGTGGAAACAATGCGCATCTGCCAGCTATGTTCTTGCGGTGGTCGGGGATCGAAGTCAACGGCGCACCCTGCCGTCGAACTGTCGGACCTCGCCCTCGCCGCCGGACAAGATCCTTTGTGGGTTGCGGCTGAGATCGGTTACCGCCTCTTCGATGCGGTTGATCGAACGGCGGCTGTCCTGGACCAGCGCTTCGACGTTTTGCAGCCCTTGTCCCGAGAACCGCGCCAAATTGTCGGTAATGGTACCGAGACGGGCGTTCAGCGTGTCGGCGACCTGCTTGAACGATTTCAGCGTCGCTCTGGCGTCGGCCATGACGCCGTCGGCCTGGCCGGAGCCAAGCAGTTTGTCGACCTTGGCAAGGATACCGTCGACTCGCACCGAGGCATCGTTGAGGCGTCCTGCGAGTTGGTGCGCGTCTTTGATGGTTTCATCGATGTCATCGGCTCGGTTGGCGAACTTGTTGGTCACCTTGGCGATGTCGGCGGCAGCCTCGTTGGCGTTTTCGCTGGCCTTCTGGATATTGGCCAGCGCGGTGCGCACCTCAGCCGGATCGATGCCGTCGAGAACGCCGTCGACCTTGGCCAGCGTGCCTTGCGTCTTCTGGGCGAAGTCGTTGATCGAGCCGACCGCGGTGTCGACGTTCTTGATGACCGTGTCGAACTGCTTGCTGGTTTCCTTGAGATTGGCGGTGACCGTGTCGACATTGGCGACGATGCTCTTGATCTGGTCCTTGTTGACGGCGTTGAGTAGCCCTTCCGCCGCCTTCAGGGTGCCGTCGAGCTTGCCCGAAACACCTTTTAATTCGTCCGCCAGCGAGCTGACGCTGGCCAGGAACTTGTCGACGCCGTCCGCATTCCTGGCCAGTGCATCGGAGAAGGTCTGGACATTGTTGACGGTCTGCGTCAGCGGCCCGCGAACATCCTTGGTGAAGCCTTCGAGCTCCGAAAGGACCTTGTAGGCCCGGGTGAAGATGTTCTGCGCCGTCTGCAACAGGTTGGTGACGGCCGACGGGTTGGCAACGATCTCGGCGACGCGGCCTTCCTTTTCCGCCTCGTCGAGGAGTTTTGGCTCCTTGGGGTCGGCGCCCTTGAGCTCGATGTTGGCCTGGCCGGTGAGGCCGGCAAGCCCGATATCGGCCTGCGTCGACTTGGTGATAGGCGTATTCCGGTCTATTTCGGTGTCGGCGATAGCAGCAGTCGGATTGTCGACGTCAATATAGACACGGCGCACGTCGCCGACTTTGACGCCATTGAACAGCACGAAACTGCCACGGCCGAGCCCCGAAGCGGAGCCTGGAATGCGCACGCGCAGCACCGCCGTCTCGCCCCTTTCGCCGATAGCCGCCGTCCAATAGACGAAAGCGAAAGCCGCGAGGATCGCGGCCAGCGTGAAAATGCCGACAATGACGTAGTTGGCCCTGGTTTCCATTGCTCACTTATGGCTATGCGCGCGCCGCAAGATCAAGTTGCCGGGCGCGTTTTCCGCGGAAATAGGATTTTACCCAGGGTTCCTCGCTCCTGAGCATGTCGTCGATCGTGCCCTCGACCAGCACCTTCTTGTTGCCAAGCACCGCCACGCGATCGCACGCGGTAAACAGCGTGTCGAGATCATGCGTGACCATATACACGGTCAAATCCATCGTATCGCGCAGCTTGACGACCAATTCGTCGAATTCAGCCGCACTAATTGGATCGAGGCCGGACGTCGGCTCGTCGAGGAAAACGATGTCCGGATCGAGCGCCAGGGCGCGCGCCAAGGCGGCACGCTTGATCATACCGCCGGAGAGCTCGGAGGGGAATTTCTGCGCCGCCTCCGGCGGCAGTCCGACCAACTCGACCTTGAGCATGGCAAGTTCGTCCATCAGCTTCTTCGGCAAATCGAGATATTCACGCATCGGCACCTGGACGTTTTCGAGGACCGTCAGCGCCGAAAAAAGGGCGCCATGCTGGAACAGCACGCCAAGCCGCATGTCGATTCGAAGGCGCTCCCTTTCGGTTGCCTTCTCGACGTCGACGCCGAACAGTTTGATTGTGCCCGATTGCTTGCGCGTCAAGCCAAGGATGGTGCGCAAGAGAACAGATTTGCCCGCACCGGAGGCACCAACAAAGCCGAGAATCTCCCCGCGCCAGATATCGAGCGACAATTTGTCGAGAACGACCTGGTCGGCGAACGATACGGTGATGTCGTGTGCCGACAGCACGATCTCGTCTTCTTTGACCTTCGTCGCCACCTTGGTCGTGTTTGTGCCCGGCAGCGCCATCTCAGAACTCGATCGCTGCATAGAACATGGCGAAAAGCCCGTCGAGGATAATGACCACGAAGATCGACTTCACCACTGAGGCGGTCACATGCTGGCCGAGCGATTCGGCGCTGCCGCCAACCTTCATGCCCTCGACCGAGGCGATTATGCCGATGATCATGGCCATGAACGGCGCCTTGATCAGGCCCGCAAAGATGGTGCTGAGGTCGATTGCGACACGCAGCCGGTCGATGAACGCTGCCGGTGCAATATCAGAGTAGAGCCACGCAGCCAAAATGCCGCCGCCCAGTGCTGCAAAGTTGGCGATGATCGTCAGGCAAGGCAGCGCGACGACCAGCGCGACCAGCCGCGGAAACACCAGCACGCCGATTGGATTAAGACCGATCACCTTCAGCGCATCGACCTCCTCGCGCATCTTCATCGAGCCGATCTCGGCGGTGATCGCGCTACCGGAGCGGCCGGCGATCATGATCGCCGTCATCAAAACGCCGAGCTCGCGCAGGATCAGCACGCCGACCAGGTCGACGACGAAGATGTCGGCGCCGAAATAACTGAGCTGATAGGCGCCTTGCTGGGCAACGATCGCACCGACGATGGCCGACATCAGCACCACCACCGGTATGGCGCCGACGCCCATGCGATCGATCTGGTTGAAGATCGCCGCCATATTGACGGCATGGCCACGGCCAAGCTTCATCTGAGAGCCGCGTATCGTAGCGCCGAGGATGTTCATTGCGGCCAGGAAATCGTCGCGCATCTCATAGACGCGACGGCCTACCGCCTCGAGCCCCCGAATGATGAAGTTGGGCGGCTTTGCCAGACCGGATCCGGGCTCGCGTCGAACCGCATCGCCGACGGCGCCAAGCAGGATCGAGGCAATCTCGCTTTGCCCCTGCATCTTGATCTCGACGCCCTTCTTTTCGAAGCTGCTCACCAGGCGATCGATCAGCCAGGCGCCGGCAGTGTCCATCTTCTCGATCTGCGACAGATCGAGCGCCAGCGTCTTGAAGCCGCCGCGCTTCTCGATCTTGCGCATCTCGGCATCGACCAACGCCACGGTGCGTGTCGTCCAGCTTCCCGAGAAAGCGCAGCCGAGAACGCCGCCCTCCTCGCCGATCGCGATGCGCGGCTGGTGGTCGGGCTCCTTGGCAGGGCCGCTTGCGTCGCGTTTGCGGATGGTCAACATGGCGTCCTGTTTAGCCTGACGGGGCCGAGCTGTCGATTTGCCGACATCCTCCTTGTGCACAGCCGGAGCAGAAAAATATGGCGCGTGTCATTTCGGTCGAGGCCGAGCGCTTTCCGATAGCCGGAACCTTTACCATTTCGCGCGGCTCGAAGACCGAAGCGGAGGTGATTTCCTGCGCCATCACCGAAAACGGCCGTACAGGACGCGGCGAATGCGTTCCTTACAAGCGCTATGGCGAGACCATGGAGGGTGTGCGTGGCGCGATAGAGGCGATGCGCAGTGAGATCGCGCACGGCATCAGCCGCATCGCCCTGCTCGGTGCCATGCCTGCCGGCGCGGCACGCAACGCCATCGACTGCGCGCTCTGGGACCTGGAAGCGAAGATCAGCGGAACACCGGTGGCGCATACGATACGAACCGTTCCGTTACGACCGCTTGAGACGGCGTACACATTGTCGCTCGCCGAGCCGGAAGCGATGGCGGCGCAGGCCCGCGCCAACGCCCAGCGCCCGCTGCTCAAGGTCAAGATCGGCGGCGACAACGACATCGCCCGCATCCGCGCAGTGACGGCGGCGGCACCCGACAGCCGAATCATTCTTGATGCCAACGAAGGCTGGACGAACGACAACATCGTAGAAAACCTCGCCTTTGCCGCTGCGCAAGGTATCGCCTTGATCGAACAGCCGCTGCCGGCGGGACATGACGGTATTCTTCGCCACATCGCGCATCCGGTGCCGATCTGCGCCGACGAAAGCGTGCACGAGGCGAAGGATATTGGAGCGCTTGTCGGCCTCTACGACGCCATCAACATCAAGCTCGACAAATCCGGCGGCCTGACCGCAGCACTCGTGCTTCGCGACCGCGCCCGCGAACTGGGTCTTGGCGTTATGGTCGGCTGCATGGTCGGCACATCGCTTGCGATGGCGCCGGCCGTTCTGTTGGCGCAGGATGCCGATTTCGTCGATCTCGACGGTCCGTTGCTGCTAGCCCGCGACCGCATTCCCGGTCTCGTCTATCAAGGGTCGCTGGTGTCACCGCCCGAGCCGGCGCTGTGGGGCTGAACGCGCCGCAAGTCCGATCAGCGCCAGGCCCGTCAGGGTGATCGGGATCATGGCAAAGAAGCCGTTCGCGCCGAAGCGGTCGTAAAGAGGACCGGAAATGAGCGTCGCCACCGCCATGAAGAAGCCGTTGGAAAAATAGGCGATGCCTTGCGCCGCCCCGGTGCGTTCTTCCACGACCGTCTCACCGATCATCTTTTGCAGGCCGATCAGCACCAGCGCCACCGAAACCGCGTGCAGCGTCTGGATCGCGAAAAACCCGCCAACGCCAAGTCCAAGCGGCCAGATCAAAGGGAAGGCGATCCAGCGCACGATAGCGCCTGTCCCGGCAATCAGCATGATCGACACGATCGAGAAGGAGGCGAAAGCCCGAGTGAAGACGACGAACATGCATATCTCGGCGACGACGCCCCACCCCCAGAGCAGCCCAACAACCGAATCGCTGATGCCGATCGACTTCCAGTAGATCGACACGAAGCCGTAGAGAAACGCGTGGCTGGCGGTGATGACGCCGACCCCGGTCGAAAAATAAAGAAAATACGGGTTGAGGAGTTTTGATGCCGATTGCTGGATGTCGGCAGCCGAAAGCGGCGAGGCGCGGCGCGGGCGGCCGAGGCGCGGCGCAATCAGCCCGGCGGCTAGCGCGGCGCATAACGACACGAAGATGATCACCGGGACAGCCTGAGCACCGCTCGCCGACAAGATGAAACCGCCGGCGAGATTGGCACAGAGATAGGAGATCGAGCCCCATTTGCGCATGCCGGCGTAGTTCGAGCCGAAGCGGCGAACACCAGAAAGGGCGAGTGAATCGGCAATCGGCGAATGCGGCGTCCAAACGACCGTCAGCGCCAGGGATACGGCAAGTACCATTGCGTAGGTCGGCGGCAGGAGGTAGCCGGCGGACAGGATCAGCGATGCGGCGACCAGCGCAACATAGACATTGGCGCGATCGCTCGCTTTGTCTGCCAGCGCGGTAAGAAAAGGCGTCGTTGCCACACGCAGGAACATCGGCGCGGCGAGGATCACGGCTATCTGCTCGGCGTGGAACCCCTTGGCCTGCAGCCACAGGGGAAAATACGGCACATGCGTTCCGAGCGGCACGAAGAGCGTGAAGAAGATCAAGCTCATGCGCAGTTCGAAATGGCGTGGCTTGACGAGCTGTTCGGGCGAAAGCGGCGGCAGCGAGGACATTGACAGGCGATCCGTCGGCACGGCATTCAGCCGGGTCGGCCCACCACACCTGCCGCTGCATAACACGGCGAAAAAGTCGATGAAACCGCTGGACTAACCGATTGAAGCGAGGGGGGCCGGGTTTTGGTCAAGCCGCCTGGACTGCCCTGCCCTTGATGTCGATCGGCACGAGCACCTCGCCGCCGACCGGAGTCTCCGGCAGGACATGCGCCCAGTGCAGGATCTCCATCCGGCCGTCAAAATGCTCGACCACCGCCGTGCAGCTCTCCACCCAGTCGCCGGTGTTGATGTACTGCACGTCCTCGTAGCTTTCGATCGCGGCGTGGTGGATGTGCCCGCAGATGACGCCGTCGACGTGCGAGCGGCGCGCCTCCTCGGTCAGCACGGTCTGGAACGAGCCGATGAAATTCACCGCCTTCTTGACCTTGACCTTGGCCCAGGACGAGAACGACCAGTAAGGCAGGCCGAGCACCTGGCGCAGGCGCGTGATGACGCGGTTGACCAGCATCGCCGCGTCATAGGCGTAATCGCCGAGATAGGCGAGCCAGCGCGCATTGTGGACGACGGTGTCGAACTGGTCGCCATGAATGACAAGAAGGCGTTTGCCATCGGCAGTCTCGTGGATGGCGCGGTCGGCGACGACAATGCCGCCGAAATGCACGCCCTGGAACTGGCGCGCGAACTCGTCGTGATTGCCGGCGATGTAGGTGATGCTGGCGCCCTTGCGCGCCTTGCGCAGCAATTTCTGGACGACGTCATTGTGGCTCTGCGGCCAATGCCAGCTTCGTCTCAAGCGCCAGCCGTCGACGATGTCGCCGACGAGATAGATGATATCGGCATCGTGATGGCGCAGGAAATCGATCAGGAACTCGGCCTTCGCCGCTTTCGATCCGAGATGGACGTCGGAGATGAACATGCTGCGGAAAGTGCGGGGCTCTGCGCCGGACATCATTTGTCACCGTTGCTTTCGCGTGAGGCTATGCCCCGATTCATGCAACAACCGTATGACGGTTGCGATTGGTCCAGCCATCCGGATAGGTTGCCGCGGCAATCAGAGGAGAAAATCACCATGGATCTCGGCATTCGCGGCAAGAAGGCCATCGTCTGTGCTTCGAGCAAAGGCTTGGGACGGGGCTGCGCCATGGCACTGGCGGAGGCAGGCTGCGATCTGGTCGTCAATGGCCGCAGCGCCGACGTGCTGGCCAAAACCGCCGCTGAACTGCGGGAGAAATTCGGCGTCAAGGTGACCGAGATCGTCGGCGACATATCCAAGCCCGATGTCCAGCAGGCGCTGCTTGCCGCCTGCCCCGATCCCGACATCCTCGTCAACAACAATGGCGGTCCGCCGTTTCGCGATTTCCGTGCGCTCGACCGCGAAAAGATCCTCGAGGGCGTCACCCAGAACATGGTAACCCCTGTCGAACTGGTTCAGGCCGTGATCGACGGCATGGCGGCGCGCGGCTTCGGCCGCATCGTCAACATCACCTCACTGTCCGTCTATGTGCCTATCCCCGGCCTCGACCTGTCGTCCGGCGCCCGCGCCGGCCTCACCTCGTTCCTCGCCGGCGTCGCGCGGACGGTGATCGACCGCAATGTGACGATCAACAACATGCTGCCGGGAAAACTAGACACCGACCGGCTGCGCGGCCCGCATGAACCCGGCAGTGTCGAGGATCCGGCGGCCGCTGCCGCGCGCAAGGCGCAAGCAGCAGCCAATGTTCCGGCCAAACGGCTCGGCACGCCGGAGGAGTTCGGCCAGATCTGCGCCTTCCTGTGCTCGGTCCATGCCGGCTACCTGACCGGGCAGAACATACCGGTCGACGGCGGCCTCTACGTCAGCGCGTTCTAGTGGTAGAAATCCAAACGCTTGGTTACCCTCTGGACGGCGGAAGAACGACCCTTTGCGGTTGTTGGGTGCGAGCGCCGCATGATGCGATCTGACCTTTCCTGACATTCGCAGAAGGGAGAATTCCTTTGCCAATGGATGCAACCTAGCGAGCGAATCCGATACTCGCGATCCCAATTCCGCCCACCAGGATCAGGCTCACGGCCCACACAGTGTCGAGATTGAACCAGCTTTGTGAGATGAACTTGGGTCCGAGCCATCGATAGACGGCAATGGCGATAACACCGCCACTTACAATCATCGCGGCCGTATGGACCACGGAGACGGCGGTGGCGGTGATCAGATTACCGGCCATGAGCGTGGTAGCCGCCTGGTGTCCAACATCGAGATCGCCTGCCTGGCACAGGCCGAGATAAATCGGCACCAGCATCAGTCCGGCGCCATGCGCGGTGGCGGCCGCGAAGGACCACAAGGCCAATTGCGCCGGCGGGATACGGGCAAGAACACGCGGGTGGCGCCGGTTGATCAGGAGATAGATCCCGGCTGCGATCACAATCAACCCCGCCGCGATGCGAATCTGTCGTTCCCAGACGATGAGCGTCAGCATCGCGCCGAAGGGCAGCAGGATACCGATCATCGCCACAAAGTGGCCTATTGCCAAAAGGCCGAGCGCCCGAAACAATTCGCCGGCACGTCTGTCCAAAAGGCCGGCCGAAACGGCCAACGGCCAGCCCATGCCAGGATTGATGCCGTGATAAATGCCGCTGGCGACGACGGCCAGCCAGAGACCGGCCGTCGTCCACTCGCTCATCGCTTCATTGACCCGGGCAGTCGGTTACACCGACGGATAGCAGAACGAATCCGTCGAGCAATCGCCGCCTTCCAGACGAATCTGGTGCGAGCGATACCCCTCGGGGAACTCGACATAAAAGTCCTTGTCCAGGGTGATTCCACCGTTCTCGCCGACATTGGCCTTGACCATGGCTGCCGGAATACCATCGCGATAGAACTGGTCGTCCCAAGTCGAATACAGGGAGTTGGTCCAGTAAACGCGTTTGCCGTCGCGGCTGATCTCGACCATTTGCGGTCCGCCCCTGTAGTCGCCGCCGCCGGGATGCTTGGTCTTGCGCGTGATGCCGCCAATATGGATGGACCCTGCAAGCTTAGGCTTCATCGGATCGGTCACATCGTATTGGCGCATCTCGCCGGTGCCCCAGCAGGATACGTACAGGAATCGGTCATCGAGCGACAGGTCGATGTCCGTTACTAGCGGCGGCACCGCCTCGAAGCCCTGAAGCAATGGCGGCAGGTCATCCTTGGCGGCTGCCTCGGGCGGGATGGTCGCCGTCTTTTCGCAGTGGAATTTGCCGCCCTCGCGCCACCAGGTCCAGATCGATCCCTCGAGGTTTGTCGTGTCGACGACCACTCCAAGGAAACCGTATTCCTTGACCGGGTCATGGGCGGGGCGGACTTCCAGCGCCATCTGGTGGTTGGCGCCCAGATCGATGGTCTGCACGTTCCTGCGTTCGCGCAAATTCCAGAAATGCACCCGGTGTCCATATTTGTTCGACAAGAGGTCTTCAGGCACGATGCCCTGCTCGAACTGGGGCGGAAGGGCCCACTCGCTCGACACCATGTAGTCGCGTGGCAGGTTCCACCAGAAATCATACTGCTTGTCCTGCGGCCCGCGATCGATCTCGTAGCGCCCGATGACGTCGAACGTCTGGCAATCCATGACGAAGATGCCGGGAGGTCCGTCGGTGCCGTCAGGGCCACCGCCCCCAAGCGTCGAGACATAAATACCTTCCGGACCGCAGTGAATCGTATGAGGCCTGGAATAGCCCGTCTTGGCAAACACTTCTTCTGGCTCGATGACCTTGTGGATCTTGGCCTTGGTCGGTCCGCCCTTGGTGTCTATGACGTAAATGCGCGAAGATCGAATACCGGGAATGATCAGAAAGCGGCGCTCGAGAAACGGGTGACCATTCAGCGGCGAAAGGGCCGAAGAGCACGCGTTCCAGCCGAAATGGTGAAACTCGTCGCCCTTGTTCGGCATTGTCACGCTATTGACGACCTTGCCGTAGTCCTTCGACTTCGGGTTTACGTCAATTATGGCTAGTCCATCTGGCTGAGAGAAGTCGGGACTCAACATCAAAGTGTAGGCAAAATTTTCGACTGGCGCCTGCATTGCGAGCTTGGCAGTCGCGTGGAAAGTCGGGTCTGGCCGTACAGTCATTGTCGTCCTCCCTTGGCAGGTTAAGCAGTCCGACCGACAATCAGGGGCACGATCTGTGATGCGTTTGGATGTCCGCCGAAAACGTCGGGGCGCTTTGTTGTTCGCACGCTATTTCGTGCGACTTTTCGAAGAATCTCACGGATTTTGGAGAACTGCAATGTCGACTTGTTTCGCCGCGGGGCCTCTGTGAGCGACGAGCGCCACAAGACATTCGAACTGGGCGGCGTACCTCGCCGCAGCACCCCGCCTATCGCCCCAACATCTCAATGGCAGACCGCACAGGAGGGCAGGGTGCAAGCCGCAAGCTCGCGCTTGCGACATATCACCTCTCGAAAAGCCTCGGCTGCATGCTAAGAGACTCAAAACACCAAACGGACTGAACTGAGGAGGCGGCCGTCATGACAGGCGAAAGCAAGAAGGCGGCCCGATCCGACCTCGACGAAGCGGCGCTCTATTTCCATAAGCACCCCCGTCCCGGAAAGCTTGAAATCCAGGCGACGAAGCCGCTGGGCAATCAGCGCGACCTGGCGCTTGCCTATTCGCCGGGCGTCGCCGCCCCCTGCCTTGAAATCCGCGACGACCCGGCAACCGCCGCCGACTATACAGCCCGCGCCAATCTGGTCGGAGTTGTCACCAACGGTTCGGCGGTGCTGGGCCTCGGGAATATCGGTCCGCTCGCCTCCAAGCCGGTGATGGAAGGCAAGGCGGTGCTGTTCAAGAAGTTCGCCGGCATCGATGTCTTCGACATCGAGATCGACGCACCGGGCATCGAGCGCATGGTCGAAACGATCTCGGCGCTGGAACCAACCTTCGGCGGCATCAACCTGGAAGACATCAAGGCGCCCGAATGCTTCGAAGTCGAGGAGCAGTTGAAAGCCCGCATGGGCATACCAGTCTTCCATGACGACCAGCACGGCACCGCCATCATCGTCGCCGCCGCCGTGCTCAACGGGCTGGAATTCGCCGGCAAGTCCATCTCGGACATCAAGATCGTCACGTCGGGCGCTGGTGCTGCGGCGCTTGCCTGCCTCAACCTGCTGGTCTCGCTCGGCGCGCGGGTCGAAAACATCTGGGTCACGGACCGGTTCGGCGTCGCCCATAAGGGCCGCGTCGAGGAGATGGACCGCTGGAAAGACCCTTATGTGAAGGACACCGAGGCGCGTACGCTGGCCGACGTTCTGCCCGGCGCCGACGTGTTTCTCGGCCTGTCTGCCGCCGGCGTGCTGAAGCCGGAATTACTCCACCACATGGCGCCAAAGCCGCTGATCCTGGCGCTGGCCAATCCCAATCCCGAAATCATGCCGGAAGCAGCACGGGCGGCGCGGCCCGACGCGATGATCTGCACCGGCCGCTCCGATTTCCCCAATCAAGTCAATAACGTACTCTGTTTTCCTTACATCTTCCGTGGCGCGCTGGATTGCGGCGCAAGCGCCATCAACGAAGAGATGAAGATGGCTGCTGTGCGAGCGATTGCAGCGCTCGCCCGCGAAGAGCCGTCCGACGTTGCCGCGCGTGCCTATTCCGGCGAGACGCCGATCTTTGGTCCGGAGTTCCTGATCCCCTCGCCTTTCGATCCGCGGCTGATCCTGCGCATTGCCCCTGCTGTCGCCAAGGCAGCTTGCGAGACCGGCGTCGCGACCCGGCCGATCACCGATTTCGCCGCTTATATCGACAAGCTGAACCGCTTCGTCTTCCGCTCCGGCCTGGTCATGAAGCCGGTGTTCTCGATGGCCAAGACGTCGAGCGCCAAACGCGTCATCTATGCCGACGGCGAGGACGAGCGCGTGCTTCGCGCCGCCCAGGTCGTGCTCGAGGAAGGCATTGCCGAACCGATCCTGATCGGCCGCCCGCATGTCATCGAGGTGCGGTTGAAACGATACGGGCTGCGCATCAAGCCGGGCGTCGATTTCGGCTTGATCAACCCGGAAGACGATCCGCGTTACCGCCACTATGTCGACCTTTTGATCGAGCTTGCCGGCCGGCGTGGGGTGACGACGGAAGCCGCGCGCACCATGGTGCGCACCGACAATACGGTGATCGCGGCCCTTGCCCTGAAGCGCGGCGACGCCGACGCCATGGTCTGCGGGCTCGAAGGCCGTTTCGAGCGCCATTTGCGCAACGTAACGCTGATCATCGGGCCGCGCCCCGGCATTAGGGATCGCGACCTGTCGACGCTGTCCATGCTGATCTCGCAGCGCGGCATCATTTTCCTCACCGACACCCATGTCTCCGTCGATCCGACCGCCGAAGAAATTGCGGAAATGACCGTTTTGGCGGCCGAGGAAATTCAGCGTTTCGGCATTGAGCCCAAGGCAGCGCTGCTGTCGCATTCTGATTTCGGCTCCCGCGATTCGCCAAGCGCCATGAAGATGCGGCAGGCGGCGGCGATCCTGGCGCGCATCGCGCCCGACCTGCAATGCGACGGCGAGATGCATGCCGACTCGGCACTATCGGAGCAGCTGCGCCAACGCGTCTATCCGCATTCGCGGCTGAAGGGCGAAGCCAATCTGCTGGTGTTTCCCAATCTCGATTCGGCGAACATCACGCTGACCGCGCTGCGCACGATGATGGACGCGCTGCATGTCGGCCCGATCCTGCTCGGCACCGACAGCCCAGCGCACATATTGACACCGTCGGTCACCTCGCGCGGCGTCGTCAACATGACGGCACTGGCAGTGGTCGAAGCCGCGCATAAGGCGCAAGCCATCGTCGATCTGGGCTAGCGATGGGCCTTCTCAGACTGGCTTGAACCGGAAATGCCCTGTCTGCCTGAAGGCAAACAAAGTGTCCTCTTCTCTGGCGCCGCCGCCGATGTTGTGAATAACCAGCCTTCTTGTCGGCACCACAGTGGAGTGATTGGACGACACGATGGCAATATGCGACAGATTGCTGGGCAGCATCTGGGCGACGAGATCCCCAGGCCGATAATCGGCGGGGTCTTGGCTGACGGGCAAGGCAGCACCGCGCCGCTCGAAATAGACCGCAAGATTAGGCACACGGCGGTGGTCGATGTTGCGGTCGGGCGCCTTCAAGCCCCAAGCCTTCGGATAGGCGGCGAAATTGACCCGCATATCCTCATGCACCAATTCTTGCAGGTCGAGATCGAAGGCGCGGCGATAGGCACGGATCACGACATCCGTGCACACACCCCGCTCTGGCTCAACGTCCCCGCCCGGATAGGCCAGGCGCGTATAGGTCGGATCGTAGAGCGTGGTGACGCCGATCTGCTCACGAGCGGCTTCGACCAATCTGGTGCCCCAATCCGGCGTGACGAGCTTTTCCTGCGCCATGGCGACCGGCATCGCCAGGCATAAAAGACCAAATTGCACCGCGGCTCGACGGGTAATCGAGGTCATCCCAAGCCTCCGGGCATTACTGAATCCAGGCATTCTTCTCGGCGAATACGCCTTTTTCGTGCAACGCCAGGATGTCGCGGTACTGGCTCTGTCCGAAAAGGCCGTGGGGGGTGGTCGGCATGACAGCCCTCGTCGTGATCGCGCACAGGCGCAAGCCATCGCCGATTTGAGCCGAAGCCGGAATCGGCGGTATGCTAAACGAACGGTTAACCGCGAGCGCGGTAGTTCTGAATGACAGGCAGGTGGAGGTCCGGAGGGATGACGGGCGCACATTGCAAGCTGACGCGGGCAGCCGCGCTGCTCGGCGTCCTGCTACTGTGCGGCATTGCCGTCACTCAGTCGCAGGCCGCTTCGCGCCTCTGCCGCCAGCTTGAAGCCGATCTTGGCGCCGCTTCTCGTGGTGGCGGCGGCAAGCCGGGCCTGCTCAGGAAATACGACGACGCGATCGTCCGGCAGCGCCAGCAGATTTCAAAAGCCGTCAGCCAGTCCAGCAGCGCCGGCTGCGGCTTCTCGCTGTCTCGCCGCAACGCCAACGCATGCGCGGCACTCGACGCCACCATCGATCGCATGGCTGCCAATCTCGACGCCTTGCAGGCCAAGCGCAGTGAGCTTGCCGGCGGTGGTTCGCGACGCGATCGCGCGCGCATATTGGCCTCGCTTGACGCCAATGGCTGCCGCGATGATGCGGCGTCGACGCCCACACCTGACCGCGAAGCCAGCCGTGAAAACGGCAACCGAAGCCTGCTCGACCAGCTTCTGGGCAGTGAACCTGGTGCGCCCGACCAGCCCGAAGAGCTCGACCAGGCTGAAGAGCTAAGTCAGCCGCGCAACATCCGCAGCATCCTCAACAACGCCGACGAGTTGGGCCAGCCGCGACGCGAATTCCGCACCATGTGCGTGCGGACCTGCGACGGCTATTTCTTCCCGATGTCGAATGCTGCCTCGCTGGGCGATTTCGAGCGCGACCAGAAGAACTGCGAATCGAGCTGCCCCGGCACCGAGATGCAGGTTTTCTACACGCGCGGCATGAACGACGATTCGGCGTCGATGACGTCTTCAGTGACCGGCAGGCCTTATATCGAACTGTCGACGGCCTACCTTTACAAGCAATCCGACACGCCCCGGCCGCCGACCTGCGGCTGCAATGCCGTGCAGAATTTCCAGATCATCGCCGGCAACCCGCCAACCCCGGCACAATCCAAGGCGAGCGTGGAGACCACCCCGTTCATTCCGCTGCCGGTTGCCAAGCCTGATCCGGGCGCCGACCCGGAGACCTTGGCCAATTCGCAAGGCGGCCTCAACCGTGAGGCGATCAGACGGCTTGCCGCCAAACCTGTGCCCTCGCCGACGTCGCTGCCGCCGCCGGAGCAGCGCAAGGTCAGGGTCGTCGGGCCAACGTTCCTTCCCGACCCAGCAGCGGCAACAGATCTGCAAGCTCCGGACCGGAAGACTGTCCCGTAAGCGCCAGCCTGAGCGGCATGAACAGGGCCTTGCCCTTGCGGCCGCTCGCCGCTCGGATCTTGCCCGTCCAGTCCTTCCAGACAGTGCCGTTCCAAGGCTCTTCCGGCAGCAGCTCGAATGCCTGGCGAAGAAAGTCGCGGTCCTCGTCGGAAAACTCCGCCGGCTCCTCTGGACCGTCTCGAAGCGTACGCCACCAGATCGCCGCATCGGCCAGCCTGTCGAGATTGCCGCGCACCGCCAGCCAGAAAGGCTCGGCCTGTTCGCCGGAGATGCCGAGCACGATCAGCCGGTCGCGTGCCTCTGAAAACGGCATGTGGTGCAGCAGCGTGCGGTTAAGCACGAAGAGCTCGTCCGGGTCGAATTTGGCGGCGGATTTCGATGTTGCAGCCGGATCGAAGCGCTCGGCCAGCTCGGCCATCGCCGGCACCGCTATGACGTTTTCCGAGGTACCGACGAGCACCGCCAGCGAAGCCACCGCCATCGGCTCGATGCCGCTCTCACGCAGGCTCTGGATGGACAGCGCGCCGGTGCGCTTCGAAAGTCCCTCGCCTGATGCCGTTGTCAGGAGATTGTGGTGGCCGAACGCCGGCGGCTCCGCGCCAAGCGCTCGGAACAGGGCTATCTGAACGCCGGTATTGGTGACGTGGTCGTCGCCGCGAATGACATGGCTGACGCCCATGTCGATGTCGTCGACAACCGAAGGCAATGTATAGAGGTAGGTGCCGTCCTCACGCCGCAGAACCGGGTCTGAAAGCGAGGCGAGGTCGACGGTTTCTTCGCCGCGCACCAGGTCGTTCCAGTGGATTTCGGTGCGCTCCGGCTGCAGCGGATCACCGGTGAAGTTGGGCAGCAGAAAGCGCCAGTGCGGCCGCCGCCCATCGGCCTCATATTCCGCCACCTGCTCAGCTGTCAGCGTCAACGCCTCGCGGCCATAGACTGGCGGCAGGCCACGCGTGCGGCGCACCTTGCGCCTCAGGTCGAGCTCTTCGGGCGTCTCATAGCAAGCATAGACGAGGCGCGCCTCCTTCAGCCTCTCCAGTGCGGAATCGTAGATTTCCACGCGCCGCGACTGGTACTCCGTGGCGTCGGGGAAGATGCCCAGCCAATGCAGGTCATACAGGATAGCGTCGGAAAACTCCTGCGTCGAACGGGCAACGTCGGTGTCGTCGAAGCGCTGGATGAAGCGGCCTTTGTTCTTGATGGCGAACAGCCAATTGAACAAAGCGGTGCGCGCATTGCCGATATGGATGCGGCCGGTCGGTGACGGGGCGAAACGGACGGTAACTGTCATGAGGGGGGCGTACCGGATGGTTTTGCTGTTGACAAGACGCGCCCCCGCGCTCGGCGGCAGACATAGAACATGACAAAGGCGAAGAAAAGACTGCAGCGCCGCTCGTATATCAAGACGTGGGGCGCCGCAACCGTCAGATCACCAGGCCTTTGGTCAGTTCAAGCGCCTGGCGTTCGAACAGCCGGCGGTAGATGCCGCCTTGCAGCCGGATCAGCTGGTCATGCGAGCCCTCTTCGACGATGCGGCCGCGATCGAACACCAAAAGCCTGTCCAGCGCCCGCACCGTCGACAGCCGGTGGGCAATTACCAGCGTCGTGCGGCCGACCATCAAGCGCTCCATCGCCTGCTGGATCAGCACCTCCGATTCCGAATCGAGGCTCGACGTTGCCTCATCCAGGATGAGAATGCGCGAATCGGCAAGGAAGGCGCGTGCGATTGCAACACGCTGACGCTCGCCGCCCGACAGCTTTACGCCGCGCTCGCCGACCAGCGTGCCATAGCCTTTCGGCAAATTGGCGATGAAGTCATGCGCGCTGGCCAACCGCGCCGCCTGCTCGATCTCGGCCTGCGTGGCGGCCGGCCGGGCATAGGCGATGTTTTCGGCCAGCGACCGGTGAAACAGGATCGGCTCCTGCTGGACGATTGCGATCTGTGCGCGCAGCGACGCCTGCGCCACCTTGGCAATATCCTGGCCGTCGATCAGGATATTGCCCGCAGTCACGTCGTAGAGGCGCTGGATCAGCTTGACGAATGTCGTCTTGCCGGAGCCCGAATGGCCAACCAACCCAACCCGTTCGCCCGGCGCGATATCCACCGAAAAGTCGCGATAGAGCGGCAGGCGGTGGCTGCCATAATGGAACGTTACATTGTCGAAGGTGATACGGCCATCGGTGATCCGGATCGGTTTGGCTCCGGGCCGATCCTCGATGCCGAGTGGTTCGGACTGGAAGTCGACCAGTTCCTCCATGTCGTTGATCGAGCGCTGCAGATTGCGGATATGCGTGCCGATGTCGCGCAGATAGCCTTGCAGCACGAAGAATGAGGTCAGCACGAAGGCGACATCGCCGGCGCTCGCCTGCCCCCACGACCACAAAAGCAGGGAGAAGCCGATGACAGCTGCCCTCAAAAGCAGCAGCATCGTTCCTTGCGTGGTGCCGTTGACGGTGCCGCGCATCCAGGTGCGGCGCGTGCGACCGCGCCATTTGGCGACGACCTCGGCAAGCCGCGTCTCCTCGCGTTCCTCGGCGCCAAAACCCTTGACCACGGCGTTGCAGCTCACCGCATCGGCCAGCGAGCCGCCAAGCCGTGTATCCCACGCATTGGCAAGCCTTGCCGCAGGCGCGACATAGCCAAGCGACAGCATCGTCGTCACCGCGATGAACAGAACCGAACCGGTGGCGACGACAGCACCCATCAGCGGCCAGAACCAGCCAAGCAGCAGCGTCGAGCCGACGAGCATGACGACCGATGGCAGCAGCGCGATCAGGATCGTGTCGTTGAGCAGGTCGAGCGCCCACATGCCGCGCGTTATCTTGCGCACCGTCGATCCGGCGAAGCTGTTGGCGTGCCAATCGGTGGAGAAGCGCTGTACGCGGTGGAAGGCGTCGGCGGCGATATCCGCCATCATCTTCAACGTCAGCTCGACAATGGCCATGAAGGCGAGATTGCGCAGCACGACACCGGTGAGCGCCAGGGCAACCAGCATCGAAAAGGCCGCCATCGCCGCGTTCCACGCAACATCGTCGGCCGCAGCACTGCTGGCGACGGCATCCACCAGCCGGCCGGAATAGAGCGGCGTCAGCACGTCGGCCAAGGTCGACAGCAGGAACGTGCCCATAATGCCGGCAAGCCGCCACGGCTGACGCCGCCAATGGCTGAGCGTGAAGCCAAGAACGCTGCGAAAGGCGCCCGCGCGCAAATCTATTCGAAAACGAGCCATGATGTCATTCGGGCACAAACGAGCCCGATCCCACGAAAGTAGAAATTGAAAAACCGCGTTGGCGCCGTTTGGCGCCCGGAGATGCGGAGGTTTGGCGTATTTGGCGGCCCTGTAGAGGGCGGCGACCGGCAGCGGCAAAATACCTGCCTTGGGTTCAGCCTTGCCGCGAGGCTATGTCGCGGCGCACTGACCAAGACCTAGGCTTCGCGGCCTCGCATAACGATCTCAAATCCTGGCATTCGGTTCCTCCTGAAGGGGAATCGCGGAGAGGCGTTTATAGAGACGCCTCAACGCCGCGCCAAGTCAGTAGATAGCCCAAAGCGCATCTGGTCCAAGCAGTGAGACGATTTTGCAACAACGGCCGGTTGTACGCCGCGTCTGTTCAAATTGCCGGCATACGGTCGAGGCGCATATAGCGGCCGTCGGTGGAAGGCCTGAAGCCGAGCTTCTCGTAAACCGCATGGGCGCCGTTGGTCGACAGGCTCCAATGCGTGACAGTCTTGCAATCGGGATGATCGATAAGCGCCTGGACAAGCCGGGTTCCGATGCCTTGCCCGCGATACCCGGGCCAGACAATGATGTCGGCGAGATAGGCAAATACCGTACGGTCGGTGATCGCCCGACCAAAGCCGACCTGATTGCCGCCGACATAGGCGCCGACGCACAGTGAATTGGCAAAGGCGCGGCGGTGCAGTTCATCGCTGCGGCCGCTGCCCCAATAGCTCTCCTTCAAGATGTCGGACGTCGCCCGGAAGTCGATCTGCGACATGTCAAAGCTGATCTCAAAGTTGGCCATGGCTAAACCGTTATGCAGCCAATCGCCTACCCGCCATCCCTGAACCGGTTGGTAATGGGATAGCGGCGGTCGCGGCCAAAATTCTTCCTGGTGATCTTCACGCCGGGCGCCGCCTGCCGGCGCTTGTATTCGGCGACATAAAGCAGGTGCTCGACGCGCGTCACCGTCGCCCGGTCATGGCCGCGTGCAACGATCTCGTCGACGCCCATCTCGTTCTCGACCAGGCACTCCAATATGTCATCGAGCACCGGATAGGGCGGCAGCGAATCCTGGTCGGTCTGGTTCTCTCGCAGTTCCGCCGAGGGCGCCTTGTCGATGATATTATTCGGGATCACCTCGCCGGACGGGCCTAGCGCGCCCGGCGGCACATGCGCGTTGCGCCAGCGCGATAACGCATAGACCTGCATCTTGTAGAGGTCCTTTATCGGGTTGAAGCCGCCATTCATGTCGCCATAGAGCGTGGCGTAGCCGACCGACATCTCGCTCTTGTTGCCGGTAGTGACCACCATCGAGCCGAACTTGTTGGAAATCGCCATCAGGATGGTGCCACGGGCCCGGCTCTGCAGGTTTTCCTCGGTGATGCCTTCCTTGGTGCCCTCGAAAAGCTGCGTCAGTGTGTGCAGGAAGCCCTCGACCGGCTCGAAGATCGGCACGATATCGTAGCGGCAGCCGAGCGCGCGGGCGCAGTCCTCGGCGTCCTTGAGCGAGTCCTTCGAAGTGTAGCGGTAAGGCATCATCACGGCGCGCAGCCGCTCCTCGCCCAGCGCATCGACGGCAAGTGCCGCGCAGATCGCCGAATCGATGCCGCCGGAAAGGCCAAGCACGACATTCTTGAAGCCGTTCTTGTTGACGTAGTCGCGCAAGCCCAACATGCAGGCGCGATAGTCGGCCTCCTCCTTTTCAGGGATTTTCGACATCGGTCCGTCAGAGCAGACCCAGATGTCATTCTTTCGCTTCCAGGTGGTGACGTTGACCGTCTCCTCGAACTGGCTCATCTGGAAGGCCAGCGTCTTGTCAGAACCGATGGCAAACGATGCGCCGTCGAAGACCAGTTCGTCCTGGCCGCCAAGCTGGTTGGCATAGATGATCGGCAGTCCGCATTCGATGACCTGGCGGATGACGATCTGGTGGCGGACATCGACCTTGCCGCGATAGTAGGGCGAGCCGTTCGGCACCAGCAGGATTTCGGCGCCGCTTTCGGCCAGCGTCTCGCAGACGGCAACTTCGCCCCAGATGTCTTCGCAGATCGGCACTCCCACGCGCACGCCGCGGAAATTGACCGGCCCCTGGATCTCGGGGCCGGCCTGGAAGACGCGCTTCTCGTCGAACTCACCATAATTCGGCAGATCGAGCTTGTAGCGTTCGGCAAGGATTTTGCCGCCATCAGCAAAGATGATCGAATTGTGCGTGCCGGTCTTGCGCTTCAACGGCGTGCCGATGATGAAGCCCGGGCCGCCGTCGGCGGTATCGCCGGCGAAATCCTCCGCCGCCCGCTCGCACGCCTTCAGGAATGCCGGCTTCAGCACCAGATCCTCAGGCGGATAGCCGGCAAGGAAAAGCTCGGTGAACAGCACGAGGTCGGCGCCTTGGCGGGCGGCATCCGCCCTCGCCTCGCGCGCCTTGGCGAGATTGCCGGCGACGTCGCCGACCGTCGGATTGAGCTGGGCGACGGCGATGCGCAATATGTCTGGAGCGGTCCTGTCTGTCATGCCCGTGGGTTTAGCGCGGCAAAATTCGTCGGGCAATGGCGTTCGTTTGGACCAAACAATCGATCCTATTCGCCCATATATTCGCGCAAGGCTTCCGGCGGATGGTTCTCGCCGATCGACATTGCCAGAATGCGTGAAATGTGTCGGTGCGGCAGCCCGGTTTCCGCCGCCCAGGCGTTGATCTGCGCCTGGATCCTGCCCAAATCCCTCTTCGACGTCGGGCTCTCCGCAATGTCGAATCCGGCATCGCGCAGTGCGGCCGCCATATCGGCCGAGACAACAAAAGCGTCCCACTCCAGCCAGCGCAGAAAATACTGACCGGTATTGCCGCCGAGCCGGCTGCCGTGCTTGCCGAGATAGGCCATCAACCCGACCTGGTCATCCGCCGGCCAATCGGCCAGGAACTTGCCGAAGCTGCCGTGCTCCTT
The DNA here is from genome assembly GCF_040319515.1 of Mesorhizobium sp. M0909. NCBI lineage: Bacteria > Pseudomonadati > Pseudomonadota > Alphaproteobacteria > Hyphomicrobiales > Phyllobacteriaceae > Mesorhizobium > Mesorhizobium sp. M0909. The sequence goes on along the minus strand of NZ_JAMYOA010000013.1, from coordinate 47,576 downwards.
CGACACACGCTCGACGAAGGCCGCGTTGTCGCGTACGGATTTGATCTTCTGCGGATTGCGCACGATGCGCTTGTCGGCGGTGAGATCGTGCCAGAAATCGTCAGGCTGGAACAGCAGCCGCTTCGGCTCGAAGCCAAGAAATGCTTCCTCGAAACCCGGCCATTTCTGCTCGATGACGCGCCAGACGAAGCCGGCGGCAAAGACCCGCTCAGCCATGGTCGACAGGATCCGGTCATCCGCAATCTTTGCCACCGCGGCATTGTCAGGCATTGGACCCAGCAGCGACGTAAGGGCTGCCTCACCGCCTTTGCGTTTTGCTGCACGGGCGCGAATTTTCTGAAAATCCACCATTGTTTCCTGATCCCATCGCGTCAATCTACCACTTCCCGTATGAACCGGCAGCTTCTACCTCATCGCTGACGACGGAGGCGACGATGAACAAAACGATCGAGGACCTGGCAAGCCGCTGGCTGAAGCGAAAGCCGGACGGCCTCAGCGCGCTCGAAAGCCGGGTACTGCAATCTACGCTCGAGCGCACCACGATCTCCAAGGACACCAACAAGGCCGTCGCCTTTCACCAGACGTTTGGAGATCGCCTGGCCGACACCATCGCCCGGATCGGCGGCTCGTGGTCCTTCATCCTGGCATTCATTGGCTTCCTGATCCTGTGGACGGCAGGCAATGTCTGGCTCTTGTCGAGCGCGGCCTTCGATCCCTATCCATTCATCTTCCTCAATCTCGTGCTTTCCATGGTTGCCGCCCTGCAGGCGCCAGTGATCATGATGGCGCAGAACCGCCAGACCGAGCGCGATCGAATCGACGCCGCCCACGACTATGAGGTTAATCTCAAGGCCGAGATCGAGATCATGGCGTTACACGAAAAGCTCGACGAACTGCGCCACAGCCAGATCATCGGCATGCGAGACGAGATCGCCCGGCTGGCCGAGCAGGTGAAGCGCATCGACGACATTCTGTCGAAGCAGCGAACGTCTTCATGACGGAAGCCATCCATCGTCTCATTGAGCAATATGGGTTGGTCGCGGTTTTCCTGGGCTGCGTGGCCGAGGGCGAAAGCGCCGCCATCCTTGGCGGTTTCTTCGCGCATCAGCATGTCTTCGTCCTGTGGCAGGCTTTCCTCGCGGCAGCGCTCGGCGCCTTCGGTGGCGACACGTTCTTCTTCATCTTGGGGCGGAGCTTCGCCGACCATAAATTCGTGATCAGGCTCCGTGCCCGGCCGGGCTTCAGCCACGCCTATCGTCTCGTCACCTCTCATCCCAACATCTTCGTGCTGTCGAACCGCTACATCTATGGCCTGCGCCTGGTCGGTGGTATCGCGGCGGGGCTGTCCGGCATCGCCGCGGCGCGTTTCGCCATCCTCAACGCCATCTCATCGGTGGTCTGGGCGGCGCTGTTCTGCACGGTCGGTTATGTGTTCGGGCTGGGTGCCGAGCGCATCGTCGGCCAGGCGCTGGCCCGCCACGAGCGGCTGCTGATCGCTCTGGCAATCGGCCTCGTTGTGGCTATCCTCGGCTGGCTGGCGTCGCACTTCCTCGCCAAGAAGGAGCTTCGCAAGGGAAGCTGATCGTCAATCTATGCCGAGCGCACGGTCACCCTTTTCCAGGATCAGCGGGATGATCAGGTCTTCCTCGTCGGCAAGATGCCTGGTCAGCATGGCGATCAGCCGGCTGTTCTCGTCGGCATAGGTGTCGGCGGCGAAGCGCTGCTTGACCTCGCTCTCCTGAAGCGTGCGGATGAAGGCATTTGCCGCCTCGGCATTGCGCTCCAGTCCCTCATGGATTGTGTGGTGATCGGCATCGAGAATCTCGAAGCCGCGCTTCAGACGGGTCTCGGCCCTGGCGAAGACCGGGAAATAATGATGGTCCTCGACATTGTGATGGCCGTCGAGATTGCCGAGGAAATGGTTGAGGCGCGGCGCGAACCAGCGCGCGAATTCCGGCGCGTTCAGCCTACCTTCTCGATAATCGCCGATACCACTGGTGAGCATGTCGCCAAGCTCGCGGAACATATCGTGCCGCCGCAGCCACATATTGGCCACGCCGTGAATGTTGGCATGCGCCTGCCAGATCTCGCGCGGATATTTTTCGGCCAGCCAGCACAGATCGTCCGGCAGGCCCTCACGTTCAAGCAGCAGAAATCCGGCGGTATTGGCCATGTCGGTCCCCTCAGACCATGATCCCGAAAAGTGGTACCGGTTTTTCGGAAGAGATCATGGTCAAAACGAGAAATGCAGTGACGGCATGTAGTGTCTGAAACGTCAGATCGGTACCCCGAGGATCCGCTCGACGATCGCGACGCCCCAGACGCCTGCAGCGATTACCACCGAAATCAGCACCGCCAGCGAACCGCAATCCTTGGCCAGTTGGATATCGATGTTGAATTCACGGCTGAACGCGTCGCATGCCGCCTCGATGCCGGTGTTCAGCACCTCGATCATGATCATGAGCAGCACCGCGCCGATCAGCAGCGCATAGCCGCGCCACGATTCCGAAAGGAACCAGCCGAGCGGCAAGGCAAGCACAAGCAGCGTCAGCTCGAGCTGGAAGGCCTCCTCGCTGGCGGCCAGTTTGCGAAACGCCCGCACCGAGTTGTAAAAAGCGTCGATCAGCCGCTGCATGCCAAAACCCTTCGGAATCACCGGCAGGGGATTAGCGCAATGGCTGGACCAAGGGAATAAGGCGACCTCTTCAAAAATCAGTCGCCTGCCACCTTGATCGACGGCGTTGACTTCTCGAACTGCGGCAGCCCGTCGTCGACCGCGTAATAGTCGCCCTTGTCGCCGACGAAGATGTGACATTCCCCTTGAAGTCCGGTTGGCGCGTCGAACAGCCCGGCCAGGACTGAAACATAGCCATCATCCGTCGGCTTCCAGAACAGCAGCGAGCCGCATATCTTGCAGAAACCCCGTCTGGCAAACGAAGATGCCTCGTACCAGGTGATGCTGTCCGCGCCCGTGATTGTGATGTCGGGGTCGGCAACATTGGTTGCAGCATAAAAATGCCCGCTCTGCTTCCGGCACTGCGAGCAATGGCAGTAGATAACACCGCGCAGCGGTCCTCGTGTCTGGAACCGCACTGCCCCGCACAAGCATGATCCGGTGTGACTGTCAGCCATATCGGCCTCCCGATGCAATTGCCGTCGCTTCGCAGGATTCCAGTTTTGCGTGCGTTAGGCACGAGCAAATGCGACACCGGCCGGACGCGTTTCGCTGACCACCTCGATGATCGAATACGTTCTAATCAGCCGTTGACGGCCTGCTTGTGCTGGACCGGATGGCTCTTCTTGAGCAGATCGGACACCAGGAACGCCAACTCGATCGCCTGGTCGGCGTTGAGGCGCGGATCGCAATGGGTGTGGTAGCGATCCTGCAATTCTTCGGCGGTGATGGCGCGGGCACCACCGGTGCATTCGGTGACGTTCTTGCCTGTCATCTCGATGTGAATGCCGCCGGGATGCGTGCCTTCGGCGCGGTGCACCTCGAAGAACGTCTGCACCTCCTTCAGGATGCGGTCGAACGGCCGTGTCTTGTAGCCGGCGGCCTCGATCGTATTGCCATGCATCGGGTCGGAAGACCACACCACACTGCGGCCTTCCTTCTGTACCGCTCGCACCAGCTTCGGCAGATGGTCGGCGACCTTATCGGAGCCGAAACGAGCGATCAGCGTCAGCCGGCCGGGCTCGTTCTCCGGATTGAGCAGATCGATGAGCTGCAACAGGCCGTCGGGCGTCAGCGACGGCCCGCATTTCAGCCCCAGCGGGTTCTTGATGCCACGGCAATATTCGACATGCGCATGGTCGGGTTGGCGCGTGCGATCGCCGATCCAGATCATGTGGCCAGAGGTGGCGTACCAGTCGCCCGAGGTCGAATCGACGCGAGTCAGCGCCTCTTCATAACCGAGCAGCAGCGCCTCATGGCTGGTATAGAAATCGGTCTCGCGCAGCGCATAATTGGTCTCCGAGGTGATGCCGACGGCCTTCATGAAGTCCATCGTCTCGGTGATGCGGTTGGCGAGCGATTCGTATTTCTCGCCCTGCGGGCTGTCGGAGACGAACCCGAGCATCCATTGATGCACGTTCTCCAGGCTGGCGTAGCCGCCCTGGGCGAACGCACGCAAAAGGTTGAGCGTCGCCGCCGACTGGCGGTACGCCATCTCCTGTCTTGCAGGATCGGGAATACGCGACTTGGCATCGAACTCGATGCCGTTGATGATGTCGCCGCGATAGCTGGGCAGCGTCACACCGCCCTTGGTCTCATTGTCGGACGAGCGCGGCTTGGCGAACTGGCCGGCGACACGGCCGACCTTCACCACCGGTTGAGCGCCGGCGAAGGTCAGTACCACCGACATCTGCAGGAAGACGCGGAAGAAGTCGCGGATGTTGTCCGCGCCATGTTCGGCGAAGCTCTCGGCGCAATCGCCGCCCTGCAGAAGGAATGCGTCACCGGCAGCGACGGCTGCAAGCTGCTTCTTCAGCTTGCGTGCCTCACCTGCAAAAACCAGCGGCGGAAAGGTGGCGAGCTGGGCTTCCGTGTTCCTCAGCGCGGCAAGGTCCGGATAGGCAGGAACCTGCTGGATCGGCTTAGCTCTCCACGAATTCGGCGACCATTTCGTCATCGAAGCACCTAACGCTCTTTCACGCGGACGCCATCGCCCGCCAATCCGGCCCATATGGGGTCGCGGCTGCATACACGAAGCCGAATTCCTATTCTAGACCGGAATCTCAGCGCTGGCGAATGGCACGGCGGGGCGAAAGTACCAGCGCCGTCATGGTCCAGAGCACCAGCGATACCTTGCTACGCAGCCTTCTCCACCAGCCGTGCCAGCTGCGTCATGACAACCGCTGAGCCTGCCAGCCGCTTTTCGGGCGTCGGCCAGTCGCGGCTGAAGACGACGCTCTGGTCCGGCCGGATCTTGGCCAGCGAACCCTGTTCGCCGATGAGTTTGACCAGCCCGACCGGATTGGGGAATTCGCGCTTGCGGAAATGGATGACGACGCCTTTCGGTCCGGCATCGAGTTTTTCGACATTGGCCTTGCGGCAAAGTGCCTTGATGAAGACGATCTTCAATAAATGCTTCACCTCTTCCGGCAGCGGCCCGAAACGGTCGATAAGCTCGGCGCCAAAAGCGTCGATCTCTTCAGTGTTTTCGAGATCGCCAAGGCGGCGATAGAGCGCCAGCCTGAGCTGCAGATCCGGGACATAGCTTTCCGGGATCATCACCGCCGTGCCGACGGCGATCTGCGGCGACCAGCCGCCGTCCTGCACCTCGCCGGAATCCTTCACTTCGGCAACTGCCTCCTCCAGCATCTGCTGGTAGAGCTCGAAGCCGACCTCCTTGATGTGGCCCGACTGCTCTTCGCCAAGCAGATTGCCGGCGCCGCGAATGTCGAGGTCGTGGCTGGCCAGCTGGAAACCGGCGCCTAGCGTATCGAGCGACTGCAGCACTTTCAGCCGGCGCTCGGCTGTATCGGTGAGCTTGCGGTTGGCGGGCAGCGTGAACAGCGCGTAGGCGCGCACCTTAGAGCGGCCGACGCGCCCGCGCAGCTGATAGAGCTGAGACAGGCCGAACATATCGGCGCGGTGTACGATCAGCGTATTGGCAGTCGGAATATCGAGGCCGGATTCGACGATTGTGGTCGACAAAAGCACATCGTACTGGCCGTCATAGAAGGCGTTCATGATGTCGTCGAGTTCGCCGGGCGGCATCTGACCATGGGCCACGGCAACTTTCAGCTCAGGCACGGATTCGCGCAGGAAATCATGGATTTCCGCGAGATCGCTGATGCGCGGTACGACATAGAAAGAATGGCCGCCACGGTAGCGCTCGCGCAGCAGCGTCTCGCGGATGACCAGCGGATCGAAGGGGGAGATGAAGGTACGCACGGCCATGCGATCGACCGGCGGCGTGGCGATCAGCGACAGCTCACGCACCCCGGTCAAGGCAAGCTGCAGCGTTCGCGGGATCGGCGTCGCAGACAGCGTCAGAACGTGGACGTCGGTCTTGAGATCCTTCAGCCGCTCCTTGTGCTTGACGCCGAAATGCTGCTCCTCGTCGATGATCAGCAGGCCGAGATTCTTGAACGAGATCGAGGAGCCGAGCAGTGCGTGCGTGCCGATGACAATGTCGACTTGGCCTTCGGCGACGCCCTTCTTGGCCTCGGCCAGTTCCTTGGCGCCGACTAGCCGCGAGGCCTGGGCGACGCGGATCGGCAGGCCGGAGAAGCGCTGCGAGAAGGTCTTGAAATGCTGGCGCGACAACAATGTCGTCGGCACCACCACCGCGACCTGAAAGCCTTCCATCGCCGCGATGAAGGCAGCACGAAGCGCGACTTCGGTCTTCCCGAAGCCGACATCGCCGCAGATCAGCCGGTCCATCGGCTTTCCTGCGCCCAGATCATCCCTGACCGAATCGATCGCCGTTTGCTGGTCGTCGGTTTCCTCATAGGGGAAACGCGCTGCAAACTCGCCATAGAGGCCTTCCGCCGGCAGCAGCGCCGGTGCGGCCCGCATTTGTCGCTCGGCGGCGATGCGGATCAGCTGCCCGGCCATGTCGAGCAGGCGTTTCTTCAGCCGTGCCTTGCGCGATTGCCAGGCGCCGCCGCCAAGCTTGTCGAGTGTCGCCTCGGCCGAATCCGAGCCATAGCGCGACAGCAACTCGATGTTTTCCACCGGCAAGAACAGCCGATCGTCGCCGGCATAGTGGATTTCGAGGCAATCGTGCGGCGCACCGAGCGCCTCGATGGTGCGCAGCCCGATGAAGCGGCCAATGCCATGGTCGGCATGGACGACGATATCGCCTGAGGACAATGCCGAAGCCTCTGCGATGAAGTCGGACGCGCGCTTCTTGCGCTTCGAGCGCCGGATCAGTCGGTCGCCGAGAATGTCCTGCTCGGCGACGACGATCAGTTTCTCCGTCTCGAAGCCGGATTCGAGCGGCAGCACGGCCAGTCCCGCTTGCCCTGGCTCAAGCTTTTCGGCTTCGGCAAGCGTCGCCACCGGCCTCAGATTGCCAAGATGATGCTCGGCCAGGATTTGGCCGAGCCGGTCGAGCGAACCTTCAGTCCAGCCGGCGACGATGACACGGCGGCCTACAGCGCGCTCGTCGGAAATGTGTTTTACGACGACGTCGAAGACGTTGGCGTTAGGGTCGGCGCGCTCCTCGACGAAGCTGCGACCATGGCGCGCGCCGGCATGGAGCACCTTTTTCGCACCGGCATCGGGCGCATCGAAGGACGTGAAGTCTATCGCTTCGCGCGGGCCAAGCGAAGCAATCAGGTTCTCGGGCGACAGATAAAGCAAATCCGGCGACACCGGCTTGTAGGGCACGGCATCCTTCAAGGCGCCGTCGGCCTGTTTTTTGCGCGCCTCATAATGATCGAGGATCAGCGCATGGCGCTCGGCCAGTGCCTCATGCGCCAGATGATCAAACACCACGGGCGCATCCGGCAGGTAATCGAACACGGTTTCCAGCCGCTCATAGAAGAACGGCAGCCAGTGCTCCATGCCGGCAAACCGCCTGCCCTCGCTGACCGCCGCATAGAGCCCATCGTCGCGCGAGGGCGCGCCAAAGGCTTCGATGTAGGCGCGGCGGAAGCGGCTGATCGTCTCTGGCGTCAGCGCCACCTCGCTCATCGCCTGTAGCGCCATCGACTTGCGCTGGCCGGTGGTGCGCTGTGTTGCGGTATCGAAGACGCGGATCGATTCCAGCGTATCGCCGAAGAAATCGAGGCGCAGCGCCTCAGTCCAGCCGGGCGCGAAGAGATCGAGAATGCCGCCGCGCACCGCGAATTCGCCGATACCGCGCACCGTCGGCACTCGCTCGAAGCCGGAATTCTCCAGCCGCGACACCAGCACGTTCATGTCTATCTGGTTGCCCGGTTTGGCGTGGAAGGTCTGCGCCTCGACGAGTTCAGCCGGCGGAATGCGTTGCAACAGCGCATTCGCGGTGGTGAGGACGACGGCGCGGTGCGGCTTCTTCACCAGCGCAATCATTGCAGCCAGTGCATCGAGCCGCCTTGCGGCGGCATCGGCGCCGGGCGAGACACGGTCGTAAGGCAGGCAATCCCAAGCCGGCAGTTCCAGCACCGGCAGGCCCGGCGCGGCAAAGGCAAGCGCCTCGACGATCGCCGGCAGGCGCTGGCCGTCGCGGGCCACGAACAGCACCGGCTTGTCCGGTGCGATCTCGCGCGCAGCCTGCACCAGCGCAAAGGCTTCGTAGCCGTCGGCGACGCCATCGACAATGAACTGGCCGGCGCGGCCTTTCGGCAGACCGATCGTAGGAATAAGGCTCATGGCTACACGTTGTTCAGAAGGTCAGGGGCCGGCGCGAGGCCAGGATTTTTTGCAGGACGGCACAATCGATAGTCGCCGGGATCGGGCGCTCGCCGGTGACGATGGGCAGGAATTCGGTGTCGGGAATGTCGAGGAGCCTCTCATATTGGTCGATTTCGTCGCCGGTCAAGGCGCCGATCTCGGCATCGGCGAAGCTGCCGAGTATAAGGTCCATCTCACGCATGCCGCGGTGCCACGAACGAAACAGAAGCTTGCGCCGGCGGGCATCGAGGCCCTCGCTGGATCGTTTCGTTCCGGTCATCGTGCAACATCCTTGCCCAGGCGGCGCATATAGCGTGGATAGAAGTCGGTGTCAGCCTTGCGCTACGGCCGGCGCAACATAAGCTGACATCATGCGTCCCTCCCTCCTCGACCCTTTGTTTGTCCCGATCACATCGCTTGCCGGCGTCGGGCCGAAGGTTGGTGCGCTGATCGAGAAAGTCGTGACGGCCGACGTCGGCGACCGGACCGCGCGCGCCGGGGACCTCTTGTTCGTGCTGCCGCATACTGTCATCGACCGCCGCAACCGGCCGGGCATCGCTGGTTCGGCCGAGGGCGCCATTGTCACACTCGACGTACGCATCGACCGCCACCAGCCGCCCCCACGCGGCAACAGGTCGGTCCCGTACCGGGTCTACGCCCATGACGACACTGGCGAGATCGCGCTGACTTTCTTCCATGCCCATGCCGCCTATCTCGAAAAAGCAATGCCCGTAGGCGAGCATGTCGTCGTCTCAGGCCGCATGGAATGGTTCAACGGCCGCCCGACCATGGTTCACCCCGACCATATCGCACTTGCCGGCGACGCGGAAAACCTGCCGTTGGTCGAGCCGGTCTATCCGCTGACCGCCGGGCTCTCGGCCAAGGTGCTGCGTCGGGCCATCGGCCAGGCGCTGGGCCGCCTGCCGGTGCTGCCCGAGTGGCAGGACGGCGAGTTCTGGCGCCGCCACGCCTTTCCCGCTTTCGGCGATGCGCTCAACCGCATCCACCATCCTGCCGACCCGATCGACGTCTCTGTCGACGGCGCGGCATGGCGGCGCCTTGCCTATGACGAGTTCCTGGCCAGCCAGGTATCGCTGGCGCTGGTGCGGGCCAAGGTCCGCCGATTATCGGGCCGGCCACTCGTCGGCGACGGCCGCATAGTCGAACAACTGCGCGTGGCACTCCCCTATTCGCTGACCATGTCGCAGGAAATGGCGCTTGCCGAAATCAACGCCGATCTCGGTGACCCCGAACGCATGCTGCGTCTTTTGCAGGGCGATGTCGGCTCCGGCAAGACGGTGGTCGCGCTGCTTGCCATGGCGCGTGCCGTCGAGGCCGGCGGCCAGGCGGCATTGATGGCGCCGACCGAAATCTTGGCGCGCCAGCATCTGGCAACTATTGCGCCGTTGGCGGAACGGGCCGGCCTGCGCGTCGCCATCCTCACCGGCCGCGAAAAGGGCCGCGAGCGCGCCGACACGCTGACCGGGCTGGCCAATGGCGACATCGACATCGTCGTCGGCACCCATGCGCTGTTCCAGGAGACAGTGACGTTCCGTGACCTCGTGTTCGCCGTCGTCGACGAGCAGCACCGTTTCGGCGTCCACCAGCGCCTTGCCATTACCGCCAAGGGCGATGCGCCCGACATGCTCGTAATGACAGCAACGCCGATACCGCGAACGCTGGTGCTGACTGCATTCGGCGACATGGATGTGTCGAAGCTGACGGAAAAGCCGGCCGGCCGCCAGCCGATCCGCACCGTCACCTTGCCGCTTGAACGGCTCGACGAACTGATCGGACGCATGCTCGACGCTGTCGCCGATGACCAGAAAATCTACTGGATCTGTCCGTTGGTCGAGGAATCCGAGGAGATCAAGCTGATGTCGGCCGAGGACCGTTTTGCCTCGCTGAAGCCGCTGTTCGGCGACCGCATCGGCCTGGTGCACGGCCGCATGAAAGGCACCGACAAGGACGAGGCGATGCGCGCCTTTAAACAGGGCGACACCCGTATCCTGATCGCCACCACGGTCATCGAGGTCGGCGTCGATGTGCCTGATGCGACGATCATGGTCATCGAGCATGCCGAGCGCTTTGGCCTCGCCCAGTTGCACCAATTGCGCGGCCGGGTCGGGCGTGGCGACAAGCCTTCATCCTGCGTGCTGCTCTACAAGGACCCGCTTGGCGAGACGGCAAAACGCCGTTTGTCGGTGATGCGCGAGACCGAGGACGGTTTCCGTATCGCCGAAGAGGATCTGAAGCTGCGCGGCGAAGGCGAGTTGCTCGGCACCCGCCAGTCCGGCACGCCGGGCTTCCAGGTGGCGCGCATCGAGGTGCATGCCGACCTGCTCGAGGCCGCTCGCGACGATGCGCGGCTGATCCTGTCGCGCGATCCGGAACTGCAGTCCGAACGCGGCACGGCGCTGCGCCTGTTGCTCTATCTGTTCGGCCGCGACGAGGCCGTGCGGCTCCTGCGTGCCGGCTGAGGCATCGTGTCGAGCGGAGGATTGGCAAGCGCGCCGTGGATCTGCTCGCCGTTCACCGTCATCATTTTGACCGCTGGCGCCACCAGGCCGGCCGACACGATCAGCTTGGCTCCGTCCTCGATCGTCATGTCGAGCGATACGATGTCGGATTTCGGCACATACATCAGAAAGCCTGTCGTCGGGTTGGGCGTACACGGCATGAATACGGCAATCAGCGGATCGCCTTCCCGGTCGAGCTTCTGGTTGATCTCGGTTTCCTTCTCGCTGGCGACGAAGACAAGCGACCAGACCCCTTTGCGCGGATATTCGACCAACCCGACCTGGCGGAACATGTCGCCCTTGTTCGACAGCACGGTCTCGAAAATCTGCTTCAGCGAACGGTAGATGCCGCGCACCAGCGGCATGCGACCAAGCAGGCGCTCGCCGAAGTTGACGATGGCGCGGCCAACGATATTGGCGGTCATAAAGCCGATGAAAGTGATGAGGATCAGGGCAACGATCAGCCCAAAGCCCGGCACTGGAAACGGCAGGTAGGTGTCCGGATTGTAGCGTACCGGAATGTAGGGTTTGACCCAGGAATCGACCCAGCCGATAAGCGACCAGGCAATGTAGGCGGTAATCGCGAGCGGCGCGCAAACAACGAAGCCGGTCAGGAAATAGTTTCTCAGCCGGGTCATGCCTGAGGTCTTGAGAGCATCCGACATGGTTCACCGCAGCGTGTGTTTGCAGCGCGACACTACTGAACCCGAAGGCGCTTTGGAATGGCGAAGTTTTTAAACGAGACCTATTCCACCGTTACCGATTTCGCCAGGTTGCGAGGCTGGTCGACGTCCGTACCCATGAACACGGCGGTGAAGTAGGCGAGCATCTGGATCGGCAGCGCGTAGATGATCGGCGAGATGATTTCCGGCACGTCCGGCAAAACGATCGTCTCCATCGTCTTCACCGTAGCGTGCGCCGCGCCCTTGCCGTCAGTGATCAGGATGATCTTGCCGCCGCGCGCCGCCACCTCCTGCATGTTCGACACTGTCTTTTCGAAGATGCGGTCATGCGGGGCGATGACGATGACGGGCATGTTCTCGTCGATCAGCGCAATCGGCCCGTGCTTCAGCTCGCCGGCAGCATATCCTTCGGCATGGATATAGGAAATCTCCTTGAGCTTCAGCGCACCTTCCATGGCCAGCGGAAAATTGGTGTCGCGGCCGAGATAAAGCACGTTCTTGTAGTGCGAGAGGTCGCGCGCGATCTTTTCAATCTGCCCGTCGAGCTTTAGCACCTGGTTGGCATAACGCGGCGCTTCCGACAACTCGCGTATCAGCGTTTTCTCGTGCTCATGCGAAATCGTTCCGCGCGCCACGCCGGCCCGCACCGCCAGCGAGGCCAGCACGGAAAGTTGGCAGGTGAACGCCTTGGTCGAGGCGACGCCGATCTCCGGGCCGGCCAATGTCGGCAGGATGACGTCGGATTCGCGCGCCATGGTCGATTCGCGCACATTGACGACCGCGCCGATCTTCATGCCAGCCTTGCGGCAGTAGCGCAGCGATGCCAGCGTGTCGGCGGTCTCACCCGATTGCGAGATGAAGAAAGCGGCATCGTTCTTCGACAGCGGCATCTCGCGGTAGCGGAACTCCGAAGCGACATCGATGTCGACCGGCAGCCGCGCATAGCGCTCGAACCAGTATTTGCTGATGAGCCCGGCGAGATAGGCGGTGCCACAGGCCGAAATCGCCAGCCGGTCGATCTTGGCGAAATCGAACGGCAGAGCCAGCGGCTTCGAGGCGCAACCGACGAAATCGACATAATGCGCCAGCGTGTGCGAGATCACTTCCGGCTGCTCATGGATTTCCTTTTCCATGAAATGGCGGCGGTTGCCTTTGTCGACCATGAAGCTCGTGCTGAGCGACTGTTGGCGTTTGCGGTCGACCTTGTTGCCGCCCATGTCGAAAATATCGACCTCGTTGCGGCGCACTACCGCCCAGTCGCCGTCTTCCAGATAGGTGATCGAATTGGTGAACGGGGCAAGCGCGATGGCGTCGGAGCCAAGGAACATCTGGCCGTCGCCGTGACCGACGGCGAGCGGCGGGCCATTGCGCGCGCCGACGATCAAATCCTCGTCGCCCTTGAACATGATGGCGAGCGCAAAGGCGCCTTCCAGCCGCTTCAGCGCCTTATGCGCCGCCTCGACCGGCTTCAGCCCCCTGGCCAGTTCGCGCGCCACCAGATGCGCGACGACTTCGGTATCGGTCTGTGAGGCGAAGCTGTAGCCGTCGCGCATCAGCTCGTCGCGCAATTCGGCGAAATTCTCGATGATGCCGTTATGGACGATGGCGACGCCGTCGGAAAAATGCGGATGCGCATTGCTCTCGTTCGGAACGCCATGCGTGGCCCAGCGCGTGTGGCCGATGCCGATCATGCCGTCGAGCGGTTCGTCCTTCAGCCGGCGCTCGAGATTGACCAGCTTGCCCTCGGCGCGGCGGCGGTCAAGCCTGCCGTGCTCGATCGTGGCGACGCCGGCCGAGTCATAGCCGCGATATTCGAGCCTTTTCAACGCATCGACGATAAGCGGCGCGACCGGCGAGTTACCGACAATTCCAACGATACCGCACATCGCGCCTGCCCCCGATTCCGACCTCAAACCCGGCGCCATTTAGAGACTGCCGGGCCGTCGCGAAAAATCACATTCCATTTCGTCCGGTATCAGCCGGACTGTCCTGCACAGATGCACCATGACAGGGCGCACTTGCAATCCGGTTACTGCAATTGCTCAGTTTCTCCGCTTCTGTATCCTATTTCGGCCCAACGGCTCCAGAAATCAGTCAAAGACATGATCCCGCTCGTCGCGCCTACACTTTTTTACGGGCCGCCGCCGCCGAAGCAAACCGTTCGCGCAACTCCTTGCCCTTGCCGGGCAGAGTCCGCTGACGGGCGCGGCCGAAGGCCAGCGCATCGTCGGGTACGCTTTCGGTAATGACGCTGCCCGAGGCGATGTAGCCGCCCTTGCCGATCGACACCGGTGCCACCAGCGAAGAGTTCGAGCCGATGAAGGCACCCTCGCCGATATCGGTGAAGAATTTCGAATAACCGTCATAATTGCACGTGATGGTGCCGGCGCCAATATTGGCGCCTGCGCCGATGCGGGCATCGCCGACATAGGTCAGATGGTTGACCTTCGCGCCCTCCTCGACGATCGCCTGCTTCACCTCGCAGAAATTGCCGACCTTGGCCTTGTTTCTCAGATCGGCCCCGGGCCGCAGCCGCGCGAACGGCCCGACATCGCAATTCGACGCGATGGTGGCGCCTTCGATATGGCTGAAGGCATGGATCTTGGCGCCCGTCGCGATTTTCACGCCTGGGCCGAACCAAACATTGGGCTCGACAATCGTGTCGGCGCCGATCTCGGTGTCGTGCGAGAAGAACACGGTTTCGGGCGCAACCAGTGTCACCCCGGAAAGCATCGCTTCCTGCCGTCGACGCGCCTGCCAGATACCTTCCGCCTGGGCAAGCTCGGCACGGTTGTTGATGCCGAGCGCATTCTCGAAACTGGCTTCGGTGGCTACGACATCAAGTCCCTGCGCAGCGGCGATCTCGACGATGTCGGTGAGATAATACTCACCCTTGGCGTTCTTGCTGCCGACTTGATCGAGCAGCTTCAGCGCGTGCCTGCCGGCGACCGCCATCAGCCCGCCATTGCAGAAGGTGATTTTCTTCTCCTCGTCCGAGCAGTCCTTCTCCTCGCGGATGGCCACGAGCTTGCCGGCCTTTTCGATAAGCCGGCCGTAGCCCGAAGGATTTTCCGTACGGAAGCCGACCACGACGACGGCCGCACCTTCGGCCAGCTTCAGCCGCGCCGCCGCGAGCGCTTCCGGATCGATCAACGGCGTGTCGCCAAACATCACCAGGATGTCGTCATACCCCTTTGATATTGCTGCGCGCGCGGCAAGCACGGCGTGCGCGGTGCCGAGACGTTTCTCCTGGACGAAAGCTTCGGCCTTGGGCGCAAACTTGAGTGCGGCCTTGCGCATGTCATCGGCGCCATGGCCGATCACCAGCGCCAGATCGCCGCTGCCGGCGGCTTCGGCCGCCTTGACGACATGGGCAACCATTGGCAGGCCGGCGATTGTGTGCAGCACTTTCGGCACGGCACTCTTCATGCGCGTGCCTTCGCCGGCAGCGAGGATGATGGACAGGCAGGATCTCTGGCTCATGGGGACAGCAACCGTTGAAAGGGATCTGGAATCGGAGCGTTAGTAGCACCGGCGCCATGCTGCACCAATGCGGTTAAATTCCGGTGAGACGGTGGAACCTCCAGCCCGCGGCACGCTCAGGCCGATCGGCTCAGGCGGCTTCCGCCTCGTTGCGTGATGCGGAGCTGGGGGCTCGGCCACGGCCGTATTGCCGTGGCGAACAGTTCATGACCCGCTTGAAAGCAGTGCTGAAGGCGCTTTCGGATTCGTAGCCGAGCGACAGCGCGATGACTGCGACGGGATCGCTGGAATTCGTCAGCCGATCCCCGGCCAGCAGCATTCGCCAGCGCGTCAAATAGTCCATCGGCGACGCGCCGACCGTCTCCTTGAATCTGAGCGCAAAGGTCGATCGCGACATGCCGGCCCGTTCCGCCAGTTCCTGTAACGTCCAGCCATGCGCCGGATCGTCATGCATGGCGCTGATCGCCGCGCCGATCTGTTTGTCCGCGAGAGCAAAGAGCCAGCCGATGCCGCCTTTCAATCCTTCCGAAAGATGCAGCCGCAGCGCCTGAACCAGCATCATGTGGGCGAGGTGCTGGATCACCAGAAAGCCGCCCGGCTGCGGCTCGCGCAGCTCCTGCATCATCCGCTCCACCGACCAGCGCAGCGCCGACTGGTCCGACTCTTTGCGGATATGCACAATGGCTGGCAGCATCCGCAACAGGATGCCGGCATGATTGCCGCCAAGCGCGAAGCGGCTGCTGACCAGAAAGAAATCACCGCCGCCATTGTGGGTCACGACACCGCCGGCTCGCGCAGGCGGAAAAATCTTGATGGCTTCAACAGGCGACAAACTCATGTCGCTTGCAAGGCGGAAAGGCCGCCCACTCGGCAACAGGAAGCAGTCCCCCGTCTCAAGGCGCACTGCGTCGGCAACGCCCTCTACTGACAGCCAGCACCGGCCGGAGACCACCGCTCCGGTCTTGATGCTTTGCTGCTGGTCGGGGAACTGGATCGACCATTCACCACCTGCATCGAAGCCGGCCGACATATAGTTTCGCGGCTTCAGCAGCGAGAGCACATCTGAAAGAGGATCCACGTGTCATTCCGGACGATTGCGAAGATAATACGGACTTTACCGCATAGATCGTATTTCCTCAAGCGCCTATCACTACGTCACCGGGCCGCGAAAATGGTCGTGGTCAGAAACGAACAAGGACAAGTCGTGATGCGTGTTTTCGTTACCGGAGCGACCGGATTCGTCGGTTCTGCCGTCGTTCAAGAACTCATCGGCGCCGGCCATCAGGTGCTCGGCCTCGCCCGCTCGGAGGCATCGGCCAAGTCGCTCGCCGCCACTGGAGCCGAGATGCATCGAGGCGACCTCGAAGACGTGGAGAGCCTGCGCAGGGGCGCGGCAGCCGCCGATGCGGTTATCCACACCGGGTTCAACCATGACTTCTCGAAGTTCGCGCAAAACTGCGAGATGGACCGGCGTGCCATCGAGGTGATGGGCGGAGCACTCGAAGGCTCCGAGCGCCTCCTGCTCGTCACCTCGGGGACCGCGCTCCAGGCGCGGGGCCGTATCGCGACCGAGGAAGATGCGCCTGTCCCCTCTTCCGCTTCATATCCCCGCGCCTCCGAAGCGACAGCCGCCGCGCTGGCGGCACGCGGGGTGCGCGCATCGGTTGTCCGCCTTCCTCCGTCGGTCCATGGCCAGGGCGACCACGCCTTTGTTCCTATTCTCATCGACCTCGCTCGCAAGAAGGGCGTGTCGGCCTATATCGGCGAAGGGCTCAATCGCTGGCCTGCCGTGCATCGGTTCGATGCCGCCCGCGTCTACCGCCTTGCGCTCGAGCATGGAGCCGGTGGCGCGCGATATCACGCGATCGCCGAAGAAGGCGTGCCGTTCAAGGACATCGCCGGCGTGATCGGCCGGCGCCTGAACGTGCCGGTCCTCGCCAAGTCCGCCGAAGAAGCCGCCGATCATTTTGGCTGGTTCGCGATGTTCGCGGCGATGGATGTCCCGACCTCAAGCGAACGGACCCAGGCGCTGCTGGGGTGGCAGCCGAGCGGACCTGGGCTGATCGCTGATATCGACCAGCCGGGCTATTTCGAAGGCTGAACAGACCACGTCGGGCGGCAAACCTAGCCCAATTGCCCCAGCACCGGAAAATTCTCGAGCAGCCAATATGACATCGTCTGCACGCCGCCGGTCAGGAAAAACACGCCGGCGACCACCAACAGCGCGCCGATGGCTTTTTCGACGCGGCCGAGATGGACGCGGAATTTCGAGAGAAAGCGCATGAAGGCGCCGGAAAACAGCGCAGCGATCAGGAACGGGATACCGAGGCCGAGCGAGTAGGCGGCAAGCAGCAGCGCGCCCTCGCCCACCGTCTCGCGACCGCCGGCGAGCGTCAGGATCGGCCCCAGCACCGGGCCGATACAGGGCGTCCAGCCAAAGGCGAAGGCCAAGCCCATGACGTAAGCGGCGATCAGGCTGGCCGGCTTGCCTTGTGACTGGAAGCGCGCCTCGCGTGAAAGCAAAGGGATACGCAGTACGCCGAGGAAATTCAGCCCCATCAGGATGATCAGCACACCGGCCGCCATTGCCAGCGGCTCCTGCCAGACCCGTAACAAATGGCCGATGGTCGAGGCGCCAGCGCCGAGCGCGACGAAGACGGTCGAGAAGCCGAGCACGAAGGCGATGGAGGAATTAACCAGCGCGCCTCGCGCACCGGCCTTTGCCGTAATGCCGGCCTCGCCGCGGAAATCGTCGACGGACACGCCGGCCATATAGCACAGGTAAGGCGGCACCAGTGGCAGCACGCAGGGGGACAGGAACGAAATTGCTCCCGCCCCGATCGCACTGACATAGCCGACGTCCAACGCCATTTCCGTCTCCAGATGACTGCACAGCCATATAGCCGCGACAACGTCCGTCCGCCAATCACCATCGCGTGGCCCCCATCACATTGGGTAGCAAGTCGACGCCGTCGCCTGGATCAATGGAAAACAGTGCGGGAAGAAAGGGCAGCCGGGCAGCGTTGACCAGAAGAAGCCGCGGTTCCGCGCGCTTTTCGAACATTCAGGGAGAGGTCCATGAAAACAATCGCAATTGGCATGGCGGCGCTTTTGCTCGGCACTGCCGGATCCTTCGCCGCCGAGGCGTGGAAGGAAGCGGAGGTCGGCGGCACCAAGATCTACACCGACGCCAGCGGCATGACGCTCTACACCTACGACAAGGACGAGGCCGGCAAGTCGAACTGTTACGACAAATGCGCCGCCAATTGGCCGCCGCTGAAGGCTGACGCCAACGCCAAGGCCGAGGGCGAATGGACGATCGTCGACCGCACCGACGGCACCAGGATGTGGGCCTACGAAGGCAAGCCGCTCTACACGTTCATCAAGGACAAGAAGGCCGGCGACGTCACCGGCGAGGGTGTCGGCGGCGCCTGGCATATCGCCAAGGCCGACTAAGCCTTGAGCTTCTGATCCGCTGTAACAGGCGGTAACACGGCTGGTCGCTAGGAGCTTGACCCAACCGCCCCGGCGGCCAACTTTTCAGCACGCCAGTTCCTTGCAACTATCCGGGCAAATGCCGGGCTACCGATTGCGCGCTTCACAGCATCTGTTCAAGCGGGGCTGGCGCGTGCTCGATGTTTCTCTTATATCCGCGGGAGAGTTTGTCCCGTTCTCCAGGATCAATTGCCGGGTTTGTCCAGCGATAGGCTGCTCATTTCCCTTGTCCAGGATTGCGGAAATCGCATGGCGCGCCGCTGGGTTGCGCATTCGGTGCAGGGCCGCATTTTGACTGCTTGGCCTTGACCGGATGCAAAAGCGCGGCCATGTGAGCGACACATTGAACGAGATTTCGTCGCGCGCAGCGGAATTCTTCTGCCGCATCACAACTGATATGAGACCGTATGGACGTCGTCGTCGTCGAATCGCCGGCCAAGGCGAAGACAATCAACAAGTACCTCGGCAAGAACTACAAGGTTCTGGCTTCGTTCGGCCATGTCCGCGATCTGCCGGCCAAGGATGGCTCGGTGCGTCCGGATGAGGACTTTGCCATGTCCTGGGCCGTCGACACCGCGTCTGGAAAGCGTCTCGCCGATATCGCCAAGGCGGTCAAGGACGCCGACGGGCTGATCCTCGCCACCGATCCGGACCGCGAGGGCGAAGCGATCTCCTGGCATGTCCTGGAAGTGCTGAAGCAAAAGCGCGCGTTGAAGGACAAGCCGGTCAGCCGCGTCGTCTTCAACGCCATTACCAAGGCGTCGGTGCTGGAGGCGATGGCCAATCCGCGCCAGATCGATGCGCCGCTGGTCGATGCCTATCTCGCCCGCCGTGCGCTCGACTATCTGGTCGGCTTCACGCTGTCGCCCGTGCTGTGGCGCAAGCTGCCCGGCGCCCGGTCCGCCGGCCGTGTCCAGTCGGTGGCGCTGCGTCTGGTCTGCGACCGCGAATCCGAGATCGAGCGCTTCGTCCGCGAGGAATACTGGCAGGTCGCCGCCATTCTCGGCACGCCGCGCAAGGAAAATTTCGAGGCGCGGCTGACCACCTTCGAGCGCAAGAAGCTGCAAAAGCTCGACATTTCCAACAAGGTGCAGGCCGACGACATCAAGGCGATGCTCGAAGGCGCCAGCTTCAAGGCGGCGTCGGTCGAAGCCAAGCCGACCAAGCGCAATCCCGGGCCGCCCTTCACCACTTCGACGCTGCAGCAGGCAGCCTCGTCGGGTCTCGGCTTTTCGGCCAACCGCACCATGCAGGTGGCGCAGCGGCTCTATGAGGGCATGGAGATCGGCGGTGAGACCACCGGCCTGATCACCTATATGCGGACCGACGGCGTGCAGATGGCACCGGAGGCGATCTCTGCCGCACGCGATGCGATCACCAAGGAATTCGGTGCCAAATACCTGCCTGAAAAGGCGCGCTACTATTCCGCCAAGGCCAAGAATGCCCAGGAGGCGCACGAAGCGATCCGTCCGACCGATTTCATGCGCACGCCGGCTTCCGTCAGGCAGTATCTCGACGCCGACCAAGCGCGGCTTTACGAGATGATCTGGAAACGCGCCATCGCCAGCCAGATGCAGCCGGCCGAGATAGAGCGCACCACGGTCGAGATCGAGGCCATCAACGGTTCGCGTACCGCCGAGCTTCGTGCTGTCGGCTCCGTTGTTCGTTTCGACGGCTTCCTTGCTGCCTACATCGAGCAAAAGGAAGAAGATTCGGAAGACGAGGAAAGCCGCCGCCTGCCCGAGATCCGTGCCGGCGAGCAGCTCACACGCGAGGCGATCAACGCCACCCAGCACACCACCGAGCCGCCGCCGCGTTATTCGGAAGCTTCGCTGATCAAGAAGCTGGAAGAGCTGGGCATCGGCCGGCCGTCGACTTATACGGCGATCCTGAAGACGCTCGAGGATCGCGATTACGTCGCCATCGACAGGCGCAAGCTGGTGCCACAGGCCAAGGGCCGGCTATTGTCAGCCTTCCTCGAAAGCTTCTTCGAGCGTTATGTCGAGTACGACTTCACCGCTTCGCTCGAGGAGAAACTCGATGAAATCTCCGACGGCAAGCTCGCCTGGAAGGACGTGCTGCGCGATTTCTGGAAGGATTTTTCCGGCGCCGTCGCCGACATCAAGGAGCTGCGGGTCACCGACGTCCTCGATGCGTTGAACGAGGAACTGGCGCCGCTGGTGTTTCCCGCGCGCGAAGACGGTTCGAACCCGCGCATCTGTCCGAAATGCGGCACCGGCAACCTGTCGCTGAAGCTCGGCAAGTTCGGCGCCTTCGTCGGCTGTTCGAACTATCCCGAATGCTCCTTTACCCGCCAGCTTGGCGACGCCGCCAATCCCAATGGCGAGAACGGCGGTGGCGAAGACGGCACCAAATTGCTCGGCAAGGACCCCTATACCGCCGAGGAGATCACGCTGCGCAATGGCCGGTTCGGCCCCTATATCCAGCGCGGCGACGGTAAGGATGCCAAGCGCTCCAGCCTGCCCAAGGGCTGGACTGCCGATTCGATCGATCATGAAAAGGCGCTCGCCTTGTTGTCGCTGCCGCGCGACGTCGGCAGGCATCCGGAATCCGGCAAGATGATTTCGGCCGGGCTGGGGCGCTACGGGCCGTTCGTGCTGCATGACGGCACCTACGCCAATCTCGACAGCATCGAGGACGTGTTCTCGATCGGCCTCAATCGCGCCGTCTCGGTGATCGCCGAGAAGCAATTGAAGGGCAAAGGCGGCCGCAATGGCGGCACAGCCGCTGCGCTCAAGGAACTTGGCGAGCATCCTTCCGGCGGCGGCAAGATCGTCGTGCGCGACGGCAAATACGGCCCTTATGTGAATTTCGGCAAGGTCAATGCGACGCTGCCGAAGGGCAAGGATCCGCAATCGGTGACGATCGACGATGCCGTGGCGCTCATTGCGGAAAAGGAAGCTAAGGGCGGCAATGGCGCCAGGAAGCCCTTCCGCAAAGCGGCCGCGCCTGCCAAGAAACCAGCTGCAGCCAAAAAACCGGCGGCCAGGAAAAAGGGATAGGACGGGTTGGCGCGCAAAGTCTCCGGAAGAAGCCACGGCGATCTGCGCACCGCCGATACCCGCGCCAAGGTCAGGGACAATTACCGGCCGTCACGCGACGAGATACTGCGTTACATCGCCGAAAATCCGGACCGCGCCGGAAAACGCGACATCGCCAAGGCGTTTGCGCTACGCGGCGAAGACCGTATCTGGCTGAAGGACGTCTTGCGCGACCTGCAGGATGAAGGCCTGCTGACCAAGGAGCGCAAGCGGCTCGCCCGTGTCGGCGCCCTGCCCCACGTCGCGGTGCTCGACATCTTCGGCCGTGACGCCGATGGTGTGCTGCTGGCGCACCCGACCGAAGCGATCGGCAATGGCGAACCTCCGGTCATAGCGATCCGCGTGTCGCGCGGCGGCAATGGGCCGACGCCTGGTATCGGCGACCGCGTGCTGGCCAAGACCTTTCCGACCGACGACCCGGCGGGCCCCGCCTATACCGGCCGGGTTATGAAGATATTCGAGAAGCGCACCGATGCGGTTCTCGGCGTTTTTCGCGTGCTGAAGGACGGCACGTTCCGCATCGAGCCGGTGGAAAGGCGCCAACCGGAGCTGGTCGTCGACAAGGAATTCCAGAACGGCGCCAAGAACGGCGACCTGGTCGAGGTCGAGCCGGCGCGGGCCTCCCGCTACGGGCTGCCGAGAGCCAAGGTTCTGGCGGTGTTGGGCTCGCTGACCAGCGAAAAGGCGGTCTCGATGATCGCCATTCACGCACATGACATTCCGCATATTTTTCCCGCCGACGTCATCGCCGAGGCGGAGGCGGTCAAGCCGGCGACGCTTGCCGGCCGCGAGGATTGGCGCGAGCTGCCGCTGCTCACCATCGATCCGGCCGACGCCAAGGATCATGATGACGCGGTGTTCGCCATGCCCGACACCGACGAGAAGAACGCCGGCGGCGTGGTTGTCACCGTCGCCATTGCCGATGTCGCTGCATACGTGCGCTATGGCACGGCGCTCGATCGCGAAGCGCTGAAGCGCGGCAATTCTGTCTATTTCCCCGACCGCGTCGTGCCGATGCTGCCGGAGCGCATCTCGAACGACCTCTGTTCACTGCGCGAGGGCCAGGATCGTCCGGCGATAGCGGTGCGGATGACTTTCTCGGCCGATGGCCACAAACTCAGACACTCGTTCCATCGCGTCATGATGAAGTCGGCGGCGAAACTCGCCTATCAGCAGGCGCAAGCGGCGATCGACGGCGCACCGGACGACACGACTGGCCCGATCCTCGATGCGGTGCTGAAGCCGCTATGGGACGCCTACGGGATCCTGAAGCGCGGCCGCGACACGCGCCAGCCGCTTGAACTCGATCTGCCCGAGCGCAAGATCCTGCTCAAGCAGGACGGCACCGTCGACAAGGTCGTCGTGCCGGAGCGGCTCGACGCGCACAAGCTGATCGAAGAGTTCATGATCCAGGCCAATGTCGCCGCAGCCGAGACACTCGAGGCGAAGCGGCAGGCGCTGGTCTACCGCATCCACGATGCGCCTTCGCTTGCCAAGCAGGAATCGCTGCGTGAATTCCTGCAGACGCTCGGCCTGTCGCTGGCGCGCGGCGCGCAGATGCGGCCGAACCAGTTCAACGGCATCCTCGCTCGCGTGCGCGGCGCCGACAATGAGGGACTGGTCAACGAAGTGGTGCTGCGCTCGCAGAGCCAGGCCGAATATTCGCCCGCCAATATCGGCCATTTCGGCCTCAACCTGAAGCGCTACGCGCATTTCACCTCGCCGATCCGTCGCTATGCCGACCTGATCGTGCATCGCGGGCTGATAGCCGCACTCGGCCTTGGTCCGGGGGGCCTGACGCAGGACGAGGCGGAGCGGCTGGAAGAGGTCTCGGCGCTGATTTCGGCGACCGAGCGGCGCGCGATGGCGGCCGAGCGCGACACGGTCGACCGGCTGATCGCCGCCTATCTCGCCGAGCGCATCGACGACCGTTTCGACGCCCGTATCTCGGGCGTCACCAAATCGGGCCTGTTTGTCCAATTGCCGCAGTATGGCGCGGATGGCTTCATTCCGGTTTCAACCCTGGGCGGCGACTACTATATATACGACGAAACTGCTCGATCGCTTTTCGGAGAACGCACCGGCAAGGGCTATCAGCTTGCTGATCGCGTCGAGGTTCGCCTGATCGAGGTGGCGCCGATGGCCGGCGCGATGCGTTTCGAGATGCTGACCGAGCCAAAGCCGCTGCCCGGCTCCAAACGGTCGTTCCACAAGGCCAAAGGCCGCGCCCGGGCGTCGCAATCGCGTCCAGGCTCCCGCGGCAGGAGACGGTAATGCCAACAGAACTGCAGGTGGAAGAACGGGTTTTCGGCGGCGAACATCACTCGGGCCGGACCGCCCGGCCGCTATGGACGGCAATGAAGCGCGGCATGCTCGGCCGCTGCCCGCATTGCGGTGAGGGCAAGCTGTTTCGCGCGTTCGTCAAGACGGTCGACAAATGCGATCATTGCGGCGAGGAGCTCCACCACCATCGCGCCGACGACCTGCCGGCCTATCTTGTGGTGGTCATTGTCGGCCACATCGTGCTTGGCGCTTTCATGGGTGTCGAGGCGACCTCGACGCTGTCGACCTGGCAGCACATCGCCATCTGGGTGCTATTGACCATCATTCTCGCCGTCGTCCTGCTGCAGCCAGTCAAGGGCGCTGTCATCGGCTTGCAATGGGCGTTTTATATGCACGGCTTTGGCGGTGACGAAGATCTGATCGAGTCGCATCCCGAGGCTTGAAACCGAGGCTGGCGCAATCGGCATGGCTGGACGCCACTTTCGCATCGGAGAAGATTCCGCTAGGTCGAGCGCATGGACGTTGTGACCAAGGCGGAAGTCGACAAGGTTGAGCGGGTCGCGCTCGACGCCAAGCCTATACGCCCGCGCGACGCCGCGACGCTGATCCTGCTCGACGGCAAGGGCGACGAGATCCTGGTGCTGATGGGCCGCCGCCACGCCCGTCATGCCTTCATGCCGGGAAAATTCGTGTTTCCGGGCGGCCGCACCGATCCGGCCGACAGCCACATCCCGACAGCCACCGCACTTCATCCCGACGAAGAAGCGAGATTGACCGCTGGCATCGGCCGCACCAGCCCGGCCCGCGCCCGCGCCATTGCCCTGTCGGCAATCCGCGAAACCTATGAGGAGGCTGGCCTGCTGATCGGCCAAAAAGGGGTCTTCGCAACCGCCAAGCGCGACTGGCAGGGCTTTGTCGAGCACGGCGTCATCCCATCACTGCAAGCGCTGCGCTTCGTCGCACGCGCCATCACCCCGCCCAACCGGGTGCGCCGGTTCGATACGCGCTTTCTCGCCGCATGGCGCGACGATGTCGCCGTGGAACTGCCGGATGGCGGTCCGACCAACGAATTGGAGGACGTCGTTTGGCTGCCGCTGGCCAAGGCCAGGCAAGCAGATATCCCAGACATCACGCGCACGGTCCTGGAGGGACTGGAAACCCGCCTCGCCCAGGATCCGCTGCTGAGCCCCGGCGGTCGCGTGCCGTTCTACCGGCTTGTCCGCAATCGCATCGTCCGCGAAATTCTCTAGAGCAGCCAGGCATTCCATGACAGTCGACATCCAGCCGCAGGGCAAGGAACGCGTACACTGGCTGCCGATGGTCGCGGCGATCTCGTCGATCAGCGTCGTCGGCATTGCCATCGGCCTCGGCATGCCGCTGCTCAGCGTGATTCTTGAAACGCGCGGCCACTCCGCGTCGATGATCGGCCTCAACACCGCGGTCGCCGGCCTCGCCTCGATCGCCGGCGCACCGCTCGCCACTCCGCTTGCCATGCGGTTCGGGGTCGCCTGGACAATGCTTGCCATGATTGCGGCCGGAGCGCTGGCCTTTGTCGGTTTCCATTTCGCGCCAGCTTTCTGGATGTGGTTTCCGCTGCGGGTCCTGCTGCATATCGCGCTGACGGTGCTGTTCATCCTGTCGGAATTCTGGATCAGCACCTCGGCGCCACCACACCGGCGCGGACTGGTCCTCGGCATCTATGCCACCGTGCTGTCTCTCGGCTTTGCCGCCGGGCCTTGGCTGTTCGCCCACCTTGGCAGCAGCGGTTTCCTCCCTTTCGGCGTCACCATCGCGCTGGTTACGCTGGCTGCCATACCGGTGCTGGCGGCACGCAACGAGAGCCCGACGATCGTCTCGGACGGCGAAACCAGCAATTTCCTGCGTTATATCTGGCTGGTGCCGACGGCGACCGCCGCCGTGCTGGTGTTCGGCGCGGTCGAGACCGGCGGCTTTGCGCTGTTTCCCGTCTATGGTAGCCGCATCGGCTACTCAGAGGCGGACGCAGCCCTTTTGCTCACCATGATCGGCCTCGGCAACGTGCTGTTGCAGATCCCGATCGGCATGATCAGCGACCGCGTCAGCGACCGCCGCTATTTGCTGATGGCTTGTGCCACCGTCGGGCTTGCCGGCACAATCTTCATGCCGTTCTTCGCGCAGAACT
The DNA here is from genome assembly GCF_040319515.1 of Mesorhizobium sp. M0909. Taxonomy (NCBI): domain Bacteria; kingdom Pseudomonadati; phylum Pseudomonadota; class Alphaproteobacteria; order Hyphomicrobiales; family Phyllobacteriaceae; genus Mesorhizobium; species Mesorhizobium sp. M0909. Next base: position 21,561 of record NZ_JAMYOA010000013.1, on the reverse strand, counting down.
GGCATATGATGGCAGCGCTTCTGTTCGTCTGGGGCGGTGTGGTCGCTGCCATGTACACAATCGGCCTGGCGCATCTCGGCTCGCAGCTTTCCGGCCATGAATTGGCCTCCGCCAACGCCGCCTTCGTGCTCTGCTACGGCGTCGGCATGGTGCTTGGCCCGCAGGCAATCGGCATCGGCATGGACGCTTTCGGGCCGTCGGGCTTCGGTTGGGCGCTCGGCCTGTTCTTCGCCTGCTATATCGTGCTGGTCGGCACCAGGCTGCTCCGCAAAATCCTCTGAGTCGGTCCAGCTTCCGACATCGCTCCCACTGCTGACCAACTACTGACATAACCATGTCAGGAGGGCTCGAGTATATGCTCCCCCAAAGTGCATAAGCAGGGAGACCTCGGATGATCGATAGTGGCTTTGAAACGAAATCGCTGCGGATGGAATTGCTGCTGCTGGTGACCTTTCAGGCACCGGCAGCTGATGTCGATCGCATCATGGAAGCGGTGGTCGCGATCGCGCCGCTCAGAATGGGCAAATATGACAGCAATGCCTTTCAGTCGGCGGACGGCATCGAACGCTACCGGCCGCTTGAAGGCGCCGCCGCCGGCGCCGAGACGGAATTGCGCAGGCGGCCTGGGACTGTCGAGGTGTCGTTCGAACTGCCCGATGATCAGAAGCTCGCCGCTCGCGTCGTCGAAGCGATTTACCAGGTTCACAGCTATCAGGAGCCGGTGATCCGCATTCAGCCACTGCTTGCCAGCCGCTCCAAGGGTCTCGACGACCGCGCCAACCCGAACCGCTGGTGGAACACGACGGGCGATTGGAAGAAGGTGTTGCCAGTCACGGAAGACGCATGAGCCTGGACAAGGGTTGACTTTCCGGGCGCGTTCTTTATGTGTCGCGGCAAGTTTCCCGCGTCCGGGTGTTTCCCGTGCTCCAGCGGCCAAAACTCCACGAACATTAACGGACGAACATCATGGCCAAAGCCGCAAACATCAAGATCAAGCTTCTGTCGACCGCCGACACCGGTTTCTTCTACGTGACCAGCAAGAACAGCCGCACCAAGACGGACAAGCTGTCGTTCCGCAAATACGACCCGGTCGCCAAGAAGCACGTCGAATTCAAGGAAACCAAGATTAAGTAATCGGGTTTCTCTCGCAGTACTGAAACGCCGCCTTCCGGGCGGCGTTTTTCGTTTCGGGAATTCAGGACTACAGCATTTTGCAGCCAAATGGAATCATTTGGCGTCCGCATAAATGCGGCAAAACAGATAGTTAGAGCGAGTTACCGGTTCCAAGAGAACCGGAACGGCTCTAGTCGATGCGATCGCCGCTTGCCGGATCGAACAGATGCAGCGACGCCGGATCAGCCGACAGGCGCACACCCTCACCCGGTTTCACGCTGGCCCGGCCCATGGCAAACACGCAGACCTGCTGGCCGGCAAGCCTGGTATAGAACTGGGTCGACAAGCCGAGCGGCTCCACCACGCCCACCTCGCTTTTCAGCGCGCCATTGTCGGCGAGCCGGATATGCTCGGGCCGCAAGCCTACGGTGATCGCATCGCCATCCCTGAGCGGCAGGCCGTCGGGCAGCCTCAGCTTCTGGCCGTCGGCCAGGATGGCATCCGGCCCGGCGCCCTTTTCAACCACGGCAGGCAGAAAATTCATGCCGGGCGAGCCGATGAACCCGGCGACGAACATGTTGACCGGCCGGTCGTACAGATCGAGCGGCGCGCCGACCTGCTGGACTAGGCCGTCATGCATGACGACGATACGGTCGGCCATTGTCATCGCTTCGGTCTGGTCATGGGTGACATAGACCGAAGTGGTCTTCAATTGCTGGTGCAGCGCCTTTATCTCGGCACGCATGTGGACGCGCAGCTTGGCGTCGAGGTTCGAAAGCGGCTCGTCGAAGAGAAAGACCTTCGGGTCGCGCACGATGGCCCGCCCCATGGCGACGCGCTGGCGCTGGCCGCCGGACAATTGCCGCGGCAGGCGTTGCAGAAGGGCATCGAGCCCGAGCCGCTTGGCGGCGGCGTCCACCCTTGCTTCGATAGCTGGCTTGCCGGCCTTCCTCAACATCAGGCTGAAGCCCATGTTCTTCGACACGTCCATATGCGGATAGAGCGCGTATGACTGAAACACCATGGCGATGTCGCGGTCCTTTGGCGCGATGTCGTTAACCAGGCGCTCGCCAATATGGATCTCGCCGCCGGAGACCTCCTCCAGCCCGGCGATCATGCGCAGCAGGGTCGATTTCCCGCAGCCGGACGGGCCGACCAGGACCACGAACTCGCCGTCGGCGATTTCGAGATCGACCGCGTGCAGGACGCGCACGGCTCCATAGTCTTTGCGGACTTTGTCGAGTGTGACGGAGGCCATCGATCTATCCCTTGACGGCGCCGGCGGTAAGGCCGGTGACGAGGTAACGTTGCAGGAAGGCAAAGAAGACGCAGACGGGGATCAGCGCCAGGATGGAAGCCGCCATCATTTGTCCCCAGTCGACCGCGAATTTGCCGATGTAGGTGAGCAAGCCGACCGCGAAAGTCTTCTGCTCGTCGCTGGAAATCAGCATCAGCGCAAACAGCAACTCGCTCCACGCGGCGGTAAAGACGAAGCCAAGCGTCGCCCCCATGCCGGGCAGCGTCAGCGGCACGATCACCTTGCGCATCGCCTGCAGGCGCGTGCAGCCGTCGATCATCGCTGCCTCTTCCAGGTCTCGCGGGATGCCGTCGAAGAACGACTGCATCAGGAAGGTTGCAAAGGCTGTATTGAAGGCGGTGTAGATGATGACGAGGCCGGTCAGGCTGTTGATGAGACCGATCTGCCCCATGATGCGGTAGATCGGCGGAATGACCATCACCAGCGGGAAAGTCTGGGTGAGCAAAAGCAGGATAGCCAGGGTCGCCTTGCCGCGGAACGAAAAACGCGACATGGCGTAGCCGGCAAGCGTGGCAATGACCGTTACGAAGGCAGCCGTCGACACCGAAACGATAACGCTGTTTAGGAAATAGCGCGGAAAATCGGTGGCTTCGAGCACGGTGACGAAGTTCTGCAGCGTCGTTTGCGACGGCCAGAAAGTGATGCCTTCGGAATAGAGCAGCCGCTCCGGCGTGACCGAGATCTTCAACGTCCAGAAGATCGGGAACAGCGCGAAGGCCATGTAGGCTCCGATCGCGCCGTAAAGGCCGATGCCGCCGAGAACGCGCGAGGAGACGGAGCGTCCGGCAATCATCAGACGTGCCTTACCAGCGAACGGCGGATGCCGATCAGCGCAACCGCATAGACGATGAGCAGCACAAGCAGCAGCACCGCCACAGCGGAGGCATAGCCCTTGTCCAGCGACTTGAACGCGCTGACGTAGATATAGACCGGCACCGTGGCCGTCGAACCGGCAGGCCCGCCTTCAGTCATGACGAAGATCAGGTCGGCGAAGGTGGCGATCCATATCGTGCGCAGCATGACGGTAATGACGATGGTTGGCGCCAGGAACGGCAACGTCACCTTGGTAAAGCGTTGCCACGGCGAGGCGCCGTCGATGGCCGCCGCCTCATGCAGTTCTGACGGGATCGACTTCAACGCCGCCAAAAGCGTGATGGCAAAAAAGGGAATGCCGAACCAGACATTGGCGACGATCGGTCCCCACATGGCTGTCGAGGGATCGGAGAGCACGTTGGTTGGCTCGGTCTTCAGCCCCGAGGCGTAGAGCCAATGCGGCAGCGGCCCGATGATCGGGTTGAACAGCCAGGCCCAGGTCAGGCCCGAGAGGAAGGACGGCACCGCCCAGGGCAGGAACACCACCGCCTGCACGATCTTTCTGCCCCGGAACGGCGTGTCTAGCAGCAGCGCCAGGCCAAGGCCGAGGAAGAACTGGAAGAACAGGCTGGCTGCCGTCCACCACAGCGTGTTGACGAGCGCCTGCCCGAGCACGGGATCCGACAGCATCGCCTGATACTGCCCAAGTCCGACATATTCGGATTTGAAAGCGGAGAATTTGCGGAACGAGTAACCGATACCGATAACCAGCGGCACCAGCAGCACGACGACCAGCAGCACGATCGCCGGGCTGAGATAAAGCCAGGGCTCGATTGCGGCATGGGATAGCCGCTTTTTTCGCGGCCTGCCGACGGATCGTATTTCGGACACGGCGTAGGTCATGGGTGCTGGATTGTCTCCTGGGGCAAGCATGGGCTGGCGACAGCGCCTTTCCCGTTTACGGGGAGATGCCGGTCCACCCTCCGCAGCTGCAGCGCAGCTGCTGCGGGGGACGGGCAGGCAGATGAGAGGCAACACGAGCCACGACGGGTTGGCGCCGCCCCTCATCCGTCACTTTGTGATACCTTCTCCGCGTGAACGGGGAGAAGGGAGGAAAGCTATTTCTTGTTCTTGGCCATCCAGTCCTGCTGTTCCTTGGTCAGGAACTTGGCCCATTCGTCGGCCACGTCCTTTGCCGCCTTCTGACCAAGCAGCACTTCCTGAAAATTCTTGATCGCTACCTGGTCGACGAAATTGCCGAGATTTTCCAGATGCGTCGGAGGCGTCACCATCTCGTATTTGTCGCCGTTGTTCAGTTCCTCGAACCAGCCTTTGAACTGCTCGGTCCTGAAGTGAGCATCCTGGTCGGCGCCATTGTGGATTGGAATGACTCCGACTTCCTTTGCCCATTCCAGATTGTCCTTGGGCGACAAAAGCGTTGCCATCAGCTTCCAGGCATCGTCCTTGTGCTGGGAATTGGCGAACATCGCCCAGCCGGCATAACCGAGCGTCGGATAGGATTTGCCGCTCGGCCCGACTGGCATCGGCGCCACGGCGAAGTCGTCGGCGCTCATCTTGTCGGCGATGCCGAGCAGCGCGTCGGGATCCTGGTTCAGCATGGCGCAGGTGCCGCTATAGAACCCGGTGACGGTCTCGTTAAAACCCCAGCTCACCGCGTCCTTAGGCGCCAGGCCGTTCTTGTACATGTCGGCGAGCATCTGCAGGCCCTTGACCGAGCCTTCCTCGTTGATGGTCGAGGTGCCGTCCTCGTTGAAATAGCCGCCCTTGCCCGCGGCAATGTTCATGAACATGTGCATGCCGTTGAAGGCGCCAGGGCCGCCGCGCAGGCAGTAGCCGTATTTGCCTGGTATCGCGGAGATCTTCTTGGAGTCCTCGACGAACTCGTCGAGCGTCGCCGGCGGACCGTCCAGACCAGCCTCCTTGAACAGCTTCTTGTTCCAGAACAGCGCGTTCAGGTAATAACCGTAAGGGATCATGTACTGCTTGTTGTCGACCGTCGAGCCGAACTGCTTGGCACGCTCGCCCAGCGTTTTGGCATCGTCCCATTTGGCCATGTATGGCCCGAGATCCTCGAGCTGGCCATTGGTCGCATAGAGGCCCATCCAGCGTTCCGGCATCTCGACGATGTCGGGCGTGTCGCCGGCCTGCACCATGGTAAGGAACTTCTCGAACGCCTGGCCCCAGGGCAGCGATACCAGCTCGACCTTGACACCCGGATTGGCCGCCTCGAACTCGGCGATCTGTTTCTTGAGGAATTCGGTACGCGGCGGGCTGGTGATGACCTCGACCATCTTGACCGTGGAATCGGCCAGCACGCTGCCGGCGGAAATCGCCAGACCTGCGACGGCACCAAGAAGGATGCTCAGTTTTTTCATGTTCAGCACTCCCATTTTGAACGGCTCCATTTATCTTTTTGCTTTGTCGAACGCCTGGGCAACGTCAGCCCACAGGTCTTCGACACTTTCCAATCCGACACTGAACCGGATGGTTCGCGGGCTGACGCCGAAGCGCGCCATCGAATTCAGGCCCGGCGTCTGCTCGAGCGAGGCCTTTGCTGGAACGACCAGGCTCTCATGGCCGCCCCAGCTGACGCCGATGCGAAAGAGTTTCAGCGCATCGACGAAAGCCGGGATGTCGACGTCTTCCGTCACCTCGAATGAGAACAGCCCGGCATAGCCGGCAAGCGTCGCCTTGCCCGGATGGTTGGAATAGGCCGGGTGGTTGACCCGCTCGACATGGCCATGCGCTTTCAGCCGTTCGGCGATGGTCAGCCCGCTCTTCATGTGATGCGGCAACCGCAGCGGCAATGTGCGCAGCCCGCGCAGCAACAGCCAGGCCTCGAAAGGCGAAAGTTTGCCGCCGAGGTAGGAATAGGTCTGCTCGTTGATATGTCGGATATGGGCAGCCGAACCGGCCACCACACCGGCGACGGTATCGCTGTGGCCGCCGAGATATTTCGAGGCCGAATGCAGCACCAGGTCGACACCGTGCGAAATCGGCTTCTGGAACACCGGCGTCGCCCAGGAATTGTCGATCGTGGTGACGATGCCCTGCCCTTTGGCCAGCCGCGCCAGGTAGGTTATGTCCTGGAGCTCGAACATCATCGACGTCGGGCTTTCCAGGTAGAGCAGCTTGGCGCCGGGGAGTGCCGCGGCGACCGCGTCCGGATCGGAACCGTCGACATAGTCGACCTTGATGTTGAGCCGAGGCAACAGCCGTTCGAACAGCCGGTAGGCATCGCCGTAGCAATTGCGCACGACAACCATGCGCTCGCCGGCACCGACGAAAGCAAGCACCGTGGCGCTGATCGCCGCCATGCCGCTGGAAAAGCCGCGCGCGGCCTCCGCGCCTTCGAGAGCGGCGACACGCGCCTCGAACTCCATGACCGTCGGGTTGTCGCCGCGCGAATAGATCGGCTGGCGTCGCCTGCCGGCGAATGTATCGGCCATCTCCGAATAATTGGAGAAGGTGAAGAGCGAAGTCTGGTAGATCGGCGGCACCACGGCACCGCCGGGGAAAGGCTCGTCATGGGCGAGAAGCGTCGCTGCCTCGGCGAGATAGTCGTTTTCGAAACCGGCGGGATGATCGCTCATTTCTGGCCTGAAAGTTCGAGTTTGGCCGCGCCGCGCTTCAGATCGTCCTCGACGGTGGCGATCAGCTTGAGCGCCTCGGCCCGGGCCCCCTCCGGATCGTGCGCGGCAATGCGTTCGTAGATGGTGCGGTGGTAAGGAAAGCTGGCGTGGCCGAAATCACGCACGCCGAGCGGATGTTCCCAGAAACGGTGGAACAGTTCGTGCATGGCGGCGATGATCTGCTCGAAGAGCGGATTGCCGGAACTGCGGTAGATCGACTGGTGGAATTCCCAGTCCTCCTCCGCCGACATGCCGGCGCGCATGTGGAAGGCCTGCTCCATAGTGTCGAGCTTGCGCCCGATCTCGGCGATCTCGGCCTGGTCCGCGCGAACGGCGCACAGGGCGGCGGCTTCCGCTTCCAGTGCCCGGCGGATTTCCAGCGTCTGCATCAGGCTTGTGAAATCATTGCCGCCGGCCAGCGTCAGCGGCATGTGCAGCATGTCCAGCGAGACCACTCCCTTGAGATAGGTGCCGCTGCCTTGCCGCCGTTCGACCAGGCCGAGCCCCTCCCAGCGCGTCAGCGCCTCGCGCACGGTGTTGCGGCTGACCTTGAGGCGCTCGGCCAGGATGCGTTCGGTCGGCAGTCTCTGGCCGGGCCCGAGAGCTTCCCGCATTACAAAGCCGGCCAGCGCCTTGAGCACCGCGTCGTCGCGAGCAGTTGCCTGTATGGGGGAAAGGCCGAATTCGGTCATGCCAACGGGTCACCAAATGGCTCAATGGTCCAACCAATTTCTGCATAGAAGACAGGCCCTGTCAACCGACTGCGGGCGCATACGCTCTGCCCAGCCGGCTATTTCAAAGGGCGCTGTCGCTGCCGCAACAAAACCAAAGCGTTTTCCGGGTCTTGGCGCAGAATCCTGATGTGTTTTGAAATTGGGGGCCGGCCGGCGTTTGGCAGCGGTACGAGGAGGCCACTATGTGCCAGCGCCGGCCAGCCGACCCCACGGACCCAGGAGATGCGGCGGACCTGAGCATCATGGGGTATTCTTTGGGTCGAACCGGCGATCTAGACCTCGTGCCGGTTACGTCTAAGGGCTGCACATTTGCGCAACAACTTATGAAAATCAACAGTTTCTTAACCAAGCCTCGCAACTCGCTTGGATTAAGGTAAATTCGTAACCTTGTCGGGTTGACTGGCTAATTCGTCTATGGTGCTACGCCGCCTTGGCGACGACGCGATTGCGGCCGCCGCTCTTGGCCTCATAGAGCGCGAGGTCGGCTCGTTTCATCAGCGCCGCGACCGTGTCCACGCCTTTCAGCACCGACGACACGCCGACGCTGACGGTGACTTCGATCGCTTTGCCCTCGCTGCCAACGGCAAACGGCAGTTGGGCGATTTCGGCGCGAATGCGCTCGGCGACCTTTTCGGCTACCGCGCCGTCCGTGTCCGGCATCACCACCACGAACTCCTCGCCACCGAAGCGGCAGGCTAGATCGATGCCGCGCACATTCTTGCGCAGCCGCCGCGCGAATTCGCGCAGCACGTCGTCGCCGCCGTCATGGCCATGCGCGTCGTTAATGCTCTTGAAGCGATCCAGATCGGTGATCATCACCGACAGCGGCCGGCGCCGTGCCACGGCGCGGTCGAACAGCGTCTGCAGATGGCTGTCGAGATAGCGGCGGTTGTGCAGGCCGGTCAGGGCATCGGTCACCGCCATCTCGATGGTCTGGGTGACGCTGGCGCGAAGCTGGTCGTTGTAGCGCTTGCGGCGAACCTGCGTACGCAGCCGCGCCGTCAGCTCCTGCTGGTCGATCGGCCGCATCAGATAGTCGTTGATGCCGAGTTCGAGGCCGCGGATGATGCGTCCCTCTTCGCCCTCGTCCGCCAGAAGGATGATCGGCAGGAAACGGGTGCGATCGAGCGAGCGCAATTGCGAGCAGAGCCTCAGCGGGTCGAAATCGGCGAAGGCCGTCGAGATCATCACGCATTCGTAGGGCAGCTCGGCGGCCTGGAAGAAGCCGGCGTGCGGATCGTTGGCGACGTCGAGAGCGGCACTGCCGCGCAGCATCTTCTGGATGCGCTCGAACGAGGATTTGCGCTCGTCGACCAGCAGCACCTTTGGCACCGCGTCATCGGTAGCGAAGTTGCGGCTCAAAAGCTCCTCGATGCCGATATTGCGTGTCGTCGAGGCGCGCAGCCGCAGCTCGTCGGTCAGCGACTTCAGCCTGACCAGGCTCTTCACGCGCGTCATCAGCTGCAGATCGTTGACCGGCTTGGTCAAAAAATCGTCGGCGCCGGCCTCGAGGCCGCGCACCCGGTCCGAAACCTGGTCGAGCGCGGTGATCATCACGACCGGGATGTGCGATGTCGCCGGGTCGCCCTTCAGCCGCCGGCAGACCTCGAACCCGTCCATATCGGGCATCATCACGTCGAGCAGCACGACGTCGACCTTGCCGTTCTCGCAGATCTCGATCGCGTCCGGCCCGTTGGTGGCGGTCAGAACCTCGAAATATTCGGCGAGCAGCCGAACCTCCAGCAGCCTGACATTGGCTGGGATGTCATCGACGACGAGGATCCGCGCGGTCATTTCACAAAAGCTCCGGCTCGGCTGGAAAAATACATCAGGCATCGCCCAGGTAGGATTTGATGGTTTCGATGAAACGCGGCACCGAGATCGGCTTGGAGATATAGGCTTCGCAGCCGCCCTGGCGGATGCGTTCCTCGTCCCCCTTCATGGCGAAGGCGGTGACCGCAATGACCGGGATGACGTGGAGATCGTCGTCCTCCTTCAGCCATTTGGTGACCTCGAGGCCCGACACTTCCGGCAGTTGGATGTCCATCAGGATGAGGTCCGGCCTGTGCTGCCGCGCTAGATCCAGCGCTTCGAGGCCGTTGCGTGTGCGCACCGTCTCGTAGCCGCTCGCTTCGATCAGGTCGCGAAAGAGCTTCATGTTGAGCTCGTTGTCTTCGACGATCATAACCTTCTTTGGCATCGATTTCCCGTCCCGGCCGGCCTTCCACTCGAAGGGTGCCGTCATGCGCCCCTTGTCGGCACGCACCAAACCTGTTCCCACTATACGGCAATATGATTGACGAAACGGAAACCGGCGGCCCTAAAAGCTTTCGGATTCCAGGTCGGCGAGCTTGCTGCCGACGACACTTGCCACTACTGCGAAAACAGAACGATTCCGCCCACGAAGGAAGGTAGCGATGGCAAACGCAGCGTCAATGCGCGAGGAAGCGGAAACCATTGCCGTAAAGGCACTGGGCTTCGTCGCCGCCGATCCGGAACTTCTGCCGCGCTTCCTGGCGATCACCGGCATCGAAGCCCATTCCATCCGCCAGGCGGCGGGTGAGCCGGGATTCCTGGCCGGCGTGCTGCAGTTCATCCTTGCCCACGAGCCGACGCTGATGCGTTTTTCCGAGGAGACCGGAACGCCGCCCGCCGCAATCGGTAAGGCATTGCGGGCGCTGCCGCTCGGCGACGACAATCATGAGCGTTCGATATAAGGGACGATCCCGAGACAGATCGCCGCGCCGAAAATCGTGAGTGCACTCGGGCTTTGACGCCAGCCGCGTGGAGAGCAATTCCAGGAAAAGGGTGAAACGGTTTTCCGTCTGGAATTGCGCAAAAACAAAGACATGGAGCGGATCGGCGTTTTCGTGAAACGATGAACCGCTCCAACCTCGGCATTTAGGGTTTCAACTTCGCCCCTGCCCCGCCATCGTCATTCTCGCCCGAGCCATGATCCGGAACGGTAACATCGCTTGGGTCCATGATGGGGTTGTCCTGAACGGCATCGGCCGGCTTCAGCATGGCGCCGTTGACCGTGACCGAGCCGTCTGCCTTGGCGTTGATGATCCATTCCAGTCGACCATCCGGCAGTGCCTTGCCGAACCCTTTGACGGCGAGTGCGAACGGAAAATACTGTGCCGCTTCCGGTTCGGTCTTGGCCGCCGTCTGCAGAGCCTCCACGATCTTGTCATAGCCCGCGACATCGATGGTCATGCTCGTCTCGGGCTTCTTGCCGGGGAACGTCATTTCACCTTCCATCGCAATCTCGATGTTGCCGTTCTTGATCGTGCTGTGTCCGAGAATGGCCTTTGGCGTCTTGGCCAGGAAATCGGCGAAGATCTGCTTGCCGAAATCTGCCGGCAGCGGTGGATCCTTGCTGAAATCAAGGGTTTCGATGGTTTTCTTCGCCATGCTGTCCAGATCGATGTTGGTGCCGTCGAAGTTGAGGTCGATATCTGTCGGCAGCAACGCAACGCTCCAGCTGGGCAGCACCTGCTGTGGCATTGTCAGGCCGGAAACCTTGAACGAGTAGTTGATCTTGCCGTCCTTGGCGATGCCGTCCATGCCGACGGCGGTCTTCAGTTGCGTCGCACCGAACTTGCCTACCGGGCTCTCCACCACAAAGTCCTTGAAGCCGTAGGTGCCGTCGATCCGCTCCCACAATGGCAGTGCTGCCGTCAGAAGCGATTTGAACTCCGCCTCATCCGCCTTGAATTTGGCTGCATCATCAGTCGCCACGATGAAAGCAAGCAGGTCGAGCAGCGGCTTTGTCCGCAAACCCTTGCCGGTCGCGTCCACGGAAAGTTCAGGCGCTTTTACAGCAGCCGGAAAACTCAACCCATTTTTGGGATCGTTGACTTTGATCGTTTCGGCGAAGTTTGTTATTTTTTCCGTCACCGTGAAATCGATGCCGCCATTTGCGGATTTGGTCGAAACTATTGCGGCAGTGCCAGCGCCGACCGTGACATCCGCCTGCTGCTTAGGCTCTCGGGTGGTCATCGTCATGCCAGCCATCGAACCGGTTGCGCTCGCGAAAGCGGCCAGGTCAGGGTCATAAACTCCGGTGAACTTGTTGTCCGACACGGAGAAGTCGATGTGCTGCGCCCCCTCAGGGCCAACGAAATCGATAGACCCCTTCGGAGACACGTCCGCCGAAACGTCCCAGTGTCCATCTTTGCGTGGCTTGACCAAGATGAAATAAGGCGTGACGTCGAATTTTAAGGCTTGCTGCTTTGCCATCAAATCCGTGACTGGCTTGAAGTCGAAAGCGAGCTTGTAGGCATCGCCGTCGACTGAAATTTTCACGAACCCAATGTCGAACGGCTTCTTGCCGATGTAGTGCGCCAGATCGTCTGAAAGCTGCTTTGCGCCTTGCCTGTCGACCGCTTGGCCGAAGGCCGGTGCGCTGCAGGCAAGAAGTAAAACAACTGGCAAAACGCGCTTCATGTCGATCCTCACTTAATCGCGGCCCTCAAGCCGTTCTATCACTGGTAGGCAAATACCATCGCAGCCGCAAGACAAGGTCTATGTGTTGCGGCGGCTGTCACAGCACCAGCCGCACCAGCGGTCGGCCTGGCTTGCGTTCGACCAACCGCTGGAACCCGGCCTTTTCGAAGACCCGCGACGAGCCGACGAACAGCCCGATCGACCGCGAATCCTTCGACAGGTCGATGGGGCAGGCCTCGATCAGGCGCGCGCCGTTCTGGCGGGCGAACTCGATGCCGCCCGCGACCAGGCGGTGCGACAGGCCCCTGCCGCGTGCCTTGGTGCGGATGAAGAAGCAGGAGATCGCCCAGACGCCCGGATCGGCGGCGTCGGCGGGATCGATCGGCGCCGACCCCCTGCCCTGGTTGTTCCATTCGGGCACGTCGGCACGCGGGCCGATCTGCATCCAGCCGACCGCCTGGCCACCCTCGAAAGCCAACAGGCCGGGCGGCGGCCCGGCCTCGATTCGCGCCTTGATGTGGTCCTTGTTGCGCTCGCGATTGCTCGCGCGGCGCACCGCAGGCGCTAACCGGAAATGCGTACACCAGCAGCCGTAACAGGCGCCCTGCTTGCCGAAAAGATCCTCGAAATCCGCCCAAAGCTCAGGCACTAGCGGCGCTATGGTCGTATTCATGAGCTCTCTCCCGGCCCACCGCCTTGTCGTGGCGTCCGTCCTGACGTACCATTGCATTTGTTCTCTTTATGTTCGCAGCGATGGCGGCTCCTGTCAACAACCCCGAACACGGTTTTTGCCGCGACTGCCTGAATTTTCAGCGCAGCGAGGCACGCCGTTGCGAGCGCTGCGGCAGTCCAAGGCTCGCCCGCCATCCGGAGCTCTACCGGTTGCGCCTTGCCCATATCGACTGCGACGCGTTCTACGCGGCGGTCGAAAAGCGCGACAACCCGGCGTTGAAGGACCGGCCATTGATCATCGGCGGCGGCAAGCGTGGCGTCGTATCCACCGCCTGCTACATCGCCCGGATCCATGGCGTGCGCTCGGCAATGCCGATGTTCAAGGCGCTCGAAGCCTGTCCCGAAGCGGTGGTCCTGCCGCCGGACATGGAAAAATACGTGCGCGTCGGCCGCGAGGTGCGCGCCATGATGCAGGCGCTGACGCCGCTGGTCGAGCCGCTCTCGATCGACGAGGCCTTTCTCGACCTCGCCGGCACCGAGCGCTTGCATGGCCTGCCGCCTGCGGTGGTGCTGGCGCGCTTCGCACTCGGCGTGGAAAAGGAGATCGGCATCACCGTTTCGGCCGGCCTTTCCTATTGCAAGTTCCTGGCCAAGGTGGCATCGGACTTCCGCAAGCCGCGCGGCTTTTCGGTGATCGGCGAGACCGAGGCTATCGGCTTCCTGGCCGAGCAGCCGGTGACGCTGCTCTGGGGGGTCGGCAAGGCCTTTGCTGTCACGCTCGAGCGCGACGGCATCCGCACCATCGGCCAGTTGCAGCGCATGGAACGCGGCGATCTGATGCGCCGCTACGGCGTTATGGGTGACCGGCTCTACCGGCTTTCGCGCGGCGAGGACGACCGTCGCGTCGTTCCCGACCAGGACGCGAAAAGCGTCTCGGCGGAAACCACTTTCGACACCGACATCGCCTCCGTCGACGACCTGGTCTCGGTGTTGAGGGCGCTGTCGGAAAAAGTCTCGGCCCGGCTGAAGAAATCCGGCATTGCCGGACGCACCGTCGTCCTCAAGCTGAAGACCCAGGATTTCAAGATCCGCACGCGCAATCGCCAGCTCGGCGATCCGACCCGGCTGGCCGACCGCATTTTTTCGACCGGGCTCGAACTGCTGCGCAAGGAGGCCGACGGCACGAAATACCGGCTGCTCGGCATTGGCGTCAGCGACCTCTCCGACGATGACCGGGCGGACCCGCCCGATCTGGTCGACGTCCAGTCACGCAAGCGCGCCATGGCCGAAGGCGCTATCGATACGCTGCGCGGCAAGTTCGGCCGCAGGGCGGTGGAAACCGGCTATACCTTCGGCAAGGGCCGCGATGCCCATCCGCCCGAACCGGTCGAGGAGTGATAGTCAGGTGCGCCGCAGATCGATCCTGCTGGTCACCACACTCTTGCCGGTTTTCGGATCGGTATCGACGACGGTCAGCCGCATGCCGTCCTCGCCGGTTTTCTCAACAGTCATTTGCGCCCTGCGATCGCCATTGACCTCCTTGGCCCAACGGATGCCGAGATTTATCGCGTTGCCGGAGCGGCTGCCGCTCAATTGCGCCGGCCCGGTGCGCGATCCGACATAGGTGCCGGTGTATTTCGTCCCGCTCGATTTGAGATCGGCGCTGATGGCGCGCGTCACCACGATAAGACCGCGGCAGCTGCCGTCGAGCGATAGCGAGCTCGATGTTGCGTCGGAATTGAAATGACAGGAGACATTCACCGTCGGCGCATCGGTGGTGACCTTGACGGTGCCTTTGCCGGCGAAATTCCCCTGGAATGAGCGAAGAAAATCCGGATCGTCGGCATGCGCTGCGCCGGCCCCGGCCGTCAGGCACCCGGCAAGTATAAATCGTGCAAGTGATTTCATCGGACCGCTCCTCGTTGGTATCCAAAACACAGCACGCAAACACTGAGGGACCAACGCTTCCCTCAGCAGCGGGTTCCGGCTTCAACATCACTGTTTGCAACGCTTCACGGCTGGCCCAGTCGAATGCGCCGGCTAGCGGTTGCGATGAAAGCGCCGGCTTGCGACATAGCGCCCATGGCACCCGCACCCTCGATCCCCAAGGCCGCGTTCTGGATGGCGCTGTCGATCGCCTCGTTCCTGGCGATGTCGGTGGCCGGCCGCGCCACGACGGCAGAACTCAACGTCTTCCAGGTGCTCGAGCTGCGCTCGGTGATCGGCTTTTTCATCCTGCTGCCGCTGGTCATGATGTCAGGCGGTTTTCCGGCGATGCGCACCGGGCGTCCGCTGGCTCATATCGCCCGCAACGTCGTCCATTATACCGGCCAGGCTGCCTGGCTTTATGCCTTGACGCTGATCCCGCTTGCGGTGCTGATCTCGATCGAATTCACGACGCCGATCTGGACTGCGCTGCTGGCGGTAGCTTTCCTCGGCGAAAGGCTCTCCCGGCCAAGGCTGGCGGCGATCGTGCTGGGGCTGATCGGCGTGGTGATCATCGTGCGTCCGGGCGTCGGCGCGGTCAATCCGGGGCATGTTATCGTGCTGGGAGCAGCGGTCTGCTTCGGCGTCTCGGTGGTTCTCGTCAAGTCGCTGACGCGGACGGACAGCGTCGTGCGCATCATCTTCTGGATGCTGATCATCCAGTCGGTGCTTGGCCTCGTCCCGGCGCTGTACGAATGGCGCAACCCGCCGCTCGAGCTCTGGCCGTGGATCCTGCTGATCGCGTTTACGGGCATGTCGTCGCATTTCTGCATGGCGCGCGCACTTGTCTACGCCGATGCGACGGTCATCTCGCCAATGGACTTTTTGCGCGTACCGCTGTCGGCGATGATCGGATGGCTGCTCTATCACGAGCAGATCGACGCCTTCACCGCCGGCGGCGCCCTGCTGATCCTGCTTGGCAATCTGCTCAATCTGCAGAAAAAAGCCGCCAAACCTGCGGAAGTGGCGGCAGCGTAGCCCTGCGTTTCAATCGCCGTCGTCGGGTATGTTCAGAACGTGCCCACAGGCCTTGCAATGAACGGCGTCGGGCTCGTGCCGCTGCAGCCCGCATTGCGGGCAAGGAAAGAACACCTTGGTGGGACGGAAGAGCGCCTGTGCAAGCCGGACGAACAGCGATATGCCAATGATCATGGTGGCGATCGCGGTGAGCTTGCCGGCCACACCGGGCAGGACGATGTCACCGAAACCGGTCGTGGTGACCGTGGCGACCGTGAAATACAGCGCATCGACATAGCCCTCGAGACCACCCACGGTGCGGAAGAAGAAGGTGTAGACGAAACCCGTGATGACAAAGAGGAATGTCAGGAAATTGATGACCGCACGGCTCGCCTCGCGCCATTGCCTGAAGCCGCGCATCTCGAGAAATCGCCACAGCGCGCCGCTACGCGACAGCGACCACAGCCGCAGGATGCGCAAAAAACCGAGATTGGCCAGCGCCGTAGGCATCAGCAGAGTCAGCAGGATGAAGGCATCAATCCACGACGCCGGCTGTTTCATCAGGCGCAGCATGTCGTTGGAGGCAAGCAGCCGGGCAATCATGTCGGCGGCGACAAGTGCTGCCACGGAGTAGTCCAGCCAGAGGAACGAAGACGACTTCTGGATCACCGGCGTGGCGATGAAAAAGGCAATGATGGCAAGGTCGATGACAACGGCCGCAAGCTGAAACCGGAACGCCGCCGCTGTGCGCCCGTGATACAGCTTGCGCAACATGTCGCGCAGCCGGGCCAAGGCTGACATATCTTGGGCTCCGTTCTTGTCAGCTACCTTCATGACGATCGCGATAGCCTTCGCTGCGACAGCCGTCCAGTCGACAAGGCAGGCGGAAGCTTGCGCCATCCGACCGATCCCGGCGGTTGCGGCAAATGGCGCCAGCCGCGATCAAACCGGCCTTGCCTCTACAACGCTGATGCGTGGCCCCGCCTGGATGATCTCGGTCACCTCGAAGCCACCCTTTGCCAGCAGCGACTTGAATTCATCGGCCGTCCGCTCCTGGCCATCGGGCGCGACCAGCATGTTGAGGTCGGAGAATTTGGCATTCGCCCCCTGATTTGGCGGCTCAAGCACGGCCTCAAAAACCAGCAACTTGCCGCCCGCACGGATCGCCTGGCGACAGTTTTGCAGGATCGCGACGTTGGTCTCGTCGTCCCAGTCATGCAAAATCCATTTGAGCAGCAGCGCGTCGGCCGCCACGGGCAGCTCGGCAAAGAAATCGCCTCCGACGATCTCACAGCGATCGGCGACACCTTTCGCCGCCAGCACCGAGGCGGCCGGCGCTACCACATGCGGCTGGTCGAAAAGGATGCCGCGGCTGCCCGGGGTCGCGGCCAGGACTTCGGCAAGCAGCGCGCCCTGGCCACCGCCGACGTCCATGATGACCGGAAACGACGAAAAATCATACGCCGCCAGGATGGCTGCCGCCACGCCGCGCGAATTCGCTGCCATGGCGCGATCGAAGATAGCGGACTCCTCTGGATGCTCTGCCCGGTATTCCCAGACGCCCTTGCCATGCGCGTGGCGAAATGCGTTCTTGCCGGTTTGGATGCTGTAGAGCAGTTCGCTCCACGCTTGCCGGTAATAGGGCCTCCCGACGAAGGCGGCCCAGGGTGCAGCGGAAAACTCCGCATCGGAGCGCAAGGCGGCGCCAAGCGGCGTTAGCGAGAACTGCCCGTCCTCGGCCTCGTGAAATATGCCGACCGCCGCAAGCGCCCGCAGCAACCGATAGAGCGCGCGCGGATGTGTGTCGGTCAGGCTTGCCAGATCTGCTGCGGAGCGCTTGCCGTCCTTGATGTGGTCGGCGATGCCGAGCGTCGCGGCGACCGAGATCGCCTGCGAGACGCGGTACCCGTTGACCATCCGTGTTAGTTCGAAAGCGGCTGCGCGTTCATCCATGGCGCCCCCCAATCGCCAAAACCCGAAGGTTTCGGTATTTTAAACCAGCTCCACTTCAACCACGCCCGGCACCGCGCGCATGGCTGACGCGATCTGAGGCGAGATACGATAACGACTGGGCAATTCGATCTCGACCTCCCCCTGGCCGTCATCCTTTATCAGCACAAAGCTTACCTGTCCCTCGCCCTTGACGGCAAGCTGGCCGGCAAGCGTGCCGATCGGTGCTGCGTCGCGCACGAAGATGCGTAGCGCTTTCTGGACGCGGCTTGCCTCGTCCTCCAGCGACTGCACGGTCTGGATGCGCAGATTGACGCCTTCCGGCCTGTCCTCGGCCGAAACGGTGATGACCACCGAGCGGCCGGGCTCGAGCAGGTCGCGATATTGCGCCAGTCCCTCGGAAAACAGCACCGCTTCATACTGGCCGGACGTGTCGGAAAACTGCACGACGCCCATCTTGTTGCCGGTGCGCGTCTTGCGTTCCTGCTTGGTGGTGACAGTACCAGCGAGCCGGCCGGCGGCCGCACCGCGTTTGACGGCGGCCGAGAATTCGGCCCAGGTCTGCACCCGCATTTTCTGCAGCGCCGCCTTGTATTCGTCGAGCGGATGCGCCGAGAGATAGAACCCGACCACCTGGAACTCGCGGTGCAGGCGGTCGGCGGCGAGCCAGGGGTCGGTCGCCGGCAAGTTGAGTGCCTGCGACTGTGCGCCCAGCGAGGCGCCAAAGATGTCGTGCTGGCCGGTGACGGCATTCTGCTGCGCCAAGGACGCCAGCCCCATCATCCGCTCGACGCCGGCCATCATCGCCGCCCGGTCGAGACCGAAGCAGTCGAGCGCGCCGGCCATGATCAGGCTCTCGAAGACGCGTTTGCCGACGATCTTCGGATCGACCCTTTCGCAGAAATCGGCGAGGCTCTTGAACGGTTTTTCGCCGCGCGTGGCGACGATGTGCTCGACTGCGGCATCACCGACGCCCTTGAGCGCGGCCAGCGAATAGAAGATGCGGTTCTCGCCGACCTCGAAATCCCGGAACGACGTCATCACCGACGGCGCCACCACTTCGATGCCGAGGCGCAGCGCATCCTGGCGGAAATCGGCGAGCTTGTCCGTATTGCCCATGTCGAGCGTCATCGATGCCGCCAGGAATTCGACGGGGTAATGCGCCTTCAGATAGGCGGTCTGGTAGGAGACGACGGCATAGGCGGCGGCATGCGATTTGTTGAAACCGTAGTCGGCAAACTTTGCCAGCAGGTCGAAGATGAAGTCGGCTTGCGGCTTGCCGACGCCGCGCTCGACCGCGCCAGAAACAAAGCGCTCGCGCTGCTTGTCCATCTCGGCGCGGATCTTCTTGCCCATGGCGCGGCGCAGCAGATCGGCTTCGCCCAGCGAATAGCCGGAGAGCTCCTGCGCAATCTGCATCACCTGTTCCTGGTAGACGATGACGCCTTGCGTCTCCTTGACGAGATGGTCGATCTTCGGGTGGATCGACGCCATCTCCTCCTCGCCGTGCTTTCTGGCGTTGTAGGTCGGGATGTTCTCCATCGGTCCCGGCCGGTAGAGCGCAACCAGCGCGATAATGTCCTCGATACAGTCGGGCCGCATGCCGATCAGCGCCTTGCGCATGCCGGCACTTTCCACCTGGAACACGCCGACCACTTCGCCGCGCGACAGCATGGCGTAGGTTTCCGGGTCGTCGAGCGGAATGTGGGCGAGATCGATCTCGATGCCGCGGCGGCGGATCAGCTTGACCGCCCTGTCCAGCACGGTCAGCGTCTTCAGGCCAAGGAAGTCGAACTTCACCAGCCCGGCCTGCTCGACATATTTCATGTTGAACTGGGTGACCGGCATGTCCGAGCGCGGATCGCGGTACATCGGCACCAGTTCCGACAGCGGCCGGTCGCCGATGACGATGCCGGCGGCATGAGTCGAGGCGTGACGGTACAGACCTTCCAGCTTCTGCGCCGTGTCGAGCAGCGTCTGTACGATCGGCTCGCGCTCGGCCTCCTCGGCAAAGCGCGGCTCGTTGGCGATGGCGTCGGCGAGCTTGACCGGATTGGCCGGGTTCGACGGCACCATCTTGCTCAGCTTGTCGACCTGCCCGTAAGGCATCTGCAGCACGCGGCCGACGTCGCGCAGCACGGCGCGCGCCTGCAGGGTACCGAAGGTGATGATCTGGCCGACCTGGTCGCGGCCGTATCTCTGCTGGACGTAGCGGATGACCTCCTCGCGCCGGTCCTGGCAGAAGTCGATGTCGAAGTCGGGCATCGACACGCGATCGGGATTGAGGAAGCGCTCGAACAGCAGCGAAAAACGCAGCGGATCGATGTCGGTGATGGTCGTCGAATACGCGACCAGCGAGCCGGCGCCTGATCCGCGGCCCGGGCCGACCGGAATGCCTTGCGCCTTGGCCCATTTGATGAAGTCGGCAACGATCAGGAAATAGCCGGGATATTTCATCTTCTCGATGACCCCGAGCTCGAAATCCAGCCTCTCGCGATATTGCTCGACTGTATAGCCGGGCGTCGGCCCGTGCGCCGCCAGCCGCGCCTCCAGTCCTTCATGCGCCTGCCTGGCAAGCTCCTGCGCCTCCGCCTTGACCGCCGCATCGGCGTCGGCGACATCGCGGCCGGCAAAGCGCGGCAGGATCGGGTTTCGTGTCTTCGGATAGTAGGAGCAGCGCAGTGCGATCTCGACGGTGTTGTCGATCGCTTCCGGCAGGTCGGCGAACAGCCTCGCCATGTCGGCCTGGCTTCTCAGGAAATTGTCGGGCGACAGGCGGCGGCGATTATCGGCCGCAACCACGGAGCCTTCGGCGATGGCGATCAGGGCGTCATGCGCCTCATAGTCTTCACGAGAGAAGAAAAACGCTTCGTTGGTGGCAACCAGCGGCAGATCGTGGCGGTAGGCGAGATCGACCGACGACTGCTCGATCGCGCGGTCGTAGCCGGAGACCCGTTCCAGTTCGACATAGAGCCGGTCGCCGAACAGGCCCTTGAGCGCCAGCAGCCGGGTCTCGGCGAGTTCACGGCGGTCCTCTTTCAAGGCATTGCCGATCGGACCGCGCGGCCCGCCGGTAAGGCAGATCAGACCGTCGGAATGGCCTTGCAGCATCTCGCTCGTCAGATGCACCGCCTCGCCGGGCGGTGTCTCAAGGTAGACGCGGCTGACCAGCCTGACCAGATTGCCGTAGCCGGCCTCGGTGGCGGCGATCAGGACCACCGGCCGCATCTCCGGCCCCTGCCGCCTGCGGTCGCGCTGGCTGTCGTTCGCCTCACCGGAAAAGGCGAGGTCGATCTGGCAGCCGATGATCGGCTGGATGCCGTCCTTCACAGCCTTTTGCGCGAATTCCAGCGCACCGAACAGATTGTTGGTGTCGGTGACGGCGATTGCCGGGCATTCGTCCTGCACCGCATGGCCGACGATCTTCCCGAGCTGCAAGGCACCTTCGAGCAGCGAATAGGCCGAGTGCACGCGCAGATGGATGAACCGACGCGCCGTCGCCTCCGCCCGCGACGCCTTTGCATAGGCCTCTCGCAGCAAGGGGTCGCGTGGAAGTCTCTCATCCGTCATGGTTTTTTCGCGCCGCCTCACAGGGACTCAGTCGATCAAGATGTATTGTCCGGCACCGGGTAACACGAGTCCAGCAGAAGCGATTGGAGCTTTGAACGTTTAGAGCAACCGCCGAAGCTGCCGATCTCCCCCTCGTGGGCCTGTTGCGCAGTAACCGGGGATGTTTGGATGGGGCGGGATCGCAGGGATTTCGCTCGTCTTTGTGAGCTCCGCCCCCTTGTTTGGGGTTTCGGCGGCGGTTTCGGCCCGGGCGGCCGGGCGGCGGGCGCACCTATCCCGTGATGGCGGCCCATCGGCGCATGTTGAAGGCGATCGCCGCCAATGTCACCTGGGCGGTGGCCTTCGC